>NZ_QZEG01000002.1:0-171096 GCF_009917605.1 Anaerotruncus sp. 1XD42-93
ATACCGTTTCATATTCCTATTTTCGCTCTTGCCAACGATTTGTGCAATATTTATTTTTCAAACAAGGCCTAATGTCGATATTTCAGAGAAAATCAAGCCCCACCAATGAGAAAGACTCCCTTGGCGCTGGATAGTTGAACGCACCCTCTCCTGGCTCAATCATTTCAGACGTCTCAGTAAAGATTATGAGGTATCCGTCTCATCTGCTGAGACTATCGTCAAAATTTCTCATTTCCATACCTTGCTTAAACGCTTATGAATACAGCTTCTAACTCTGGCTGCGAAGTGCAGGGAGGGATAAATGCAAGAGAAATCCCCCGAAGTGGATGTATCTCATATAGAAGATTCCACTTCGGGAGATTTTTTATTTATGAGCTTTTATAGTATGTAGAACATGTTTTATTTTATTCGATTGATTCGTCCTCCTCCCGGAAGGTAAGAAAGTATTCCATAGGCTTTTGGAATTCCTGACTGATTTTATAGAGAAGAGGGGCGGAAACGGAAGTATCTTCGCTTTTCAGATTTCGTATATGGCGTGCGGAGATATTCAGGCGCTCTGCCAGCAGCTCCTGCTTCAGATTCGATTCCCTGATAACATTACCAAATTTCTTGTGATCAAATAACACAATTTTTCCCATGTTGAAAACCTCCTATTATATAGACTTGCAGCAGACAGGATAGTATCTATCTGCTTTCTATATTAAAAATAAAGAAGATTGGATATAATATACAGGAAATCGACTTCCAATTGTAGAATTTTGTCGTTTTTTCTGCAAAAATTATGCGTATAGGACATAATATGGCTGGCGTAATTCGTAAAAATAAAGAGCAGCCCGCATAATAGGCTGCTCTTCAAACGGTGCTTGTGCAAAAACAGTGCCAGGCAAATACCTGGCACTGCTCACAGATTTTCTTCCTCTTATCAGGCTTGTTTCAGAGATTTTATGTCCTGCGAATGCCAGCTCACGATCTCTTTCAGGACTTCGGTGTCAGATTTGACATTGTTCAGAGTGATCTCCATTCGATCCAACAGCAATTAGCTTCGATGCCACCGTTCTCAAAGTAGATCTTTGCGAATGCAGCTTTGATGAAGTTTTCACACCATGCAACCTTGATTTCTTTCACTTCAGTTGCCTCCTTGTTTCGCCCTTCAACTTGCAATCCTGATTGAGCTCCATCATAACCGTACCGTTCTTTGTTTCTTCGCATTAAAAATCTTCCTCTTCGTCTTCTTCAATATCTGTTTCCTCAAAGCGGTGTTCATCAAAGCCGCCATAAGTGTAGCCGTTGTCAAAATCCATGTGGACTGGCATCTCATCGTCGAATTGCTCTAAAAAGTGAATCAGCCCACCAACTGTCAGGAAGGAGGATGTATCCCGCCGAGAGAGATGAAATTTTTGTGGAAAGGGAAAACAATGTCCCCAAAGCTACCTGAAAATGGTGTATAATAACAGAATCACAAGTTTTGGGATCTGTTTTGCATCCAAGGCCCTGCTTCTTCGATGTCCGAGAGATGTGGAACCGATTCTTTCAGAGGAGGAATGAAAGTGAAACGTAGGTTTCGTCTCCTGCCGTTGATTTTGGCAACGATGTTCTGTATCTTTCTTGGAGGGTGTTGGGGAGCAAAAAGCAGGATTGAGATTGTCCCTGACCGGACCGAGGGCACCGATATCCTGCCGGATACTTCCTTCACTGTCCGGACAGAAGCGGACGTCACACCGGCGCAGCTCCGTGAACTGCTGCGATTTGAGCCGGGAAAGTCTTATCATGTAGAACAGCTGGAAGACGGTGGATTTTCGGTCAGACCGACCGGAGGCTTCGCGCCGGATAGTGAAGCAGCGGTGCGCTACGGCGATCAGGTATTCCGGTTTCATGTGGCTAACCGTCTGACGGTACGCGCTTGCTTCCCGGCGGATGGGAGCGAACGGGTGCCGACCAACACCGGGATCGAGATCCTATTCAACCAGCCTGAAGTGTCATTGCAGATGGTCGACCGGGCGGTGACAGTCGATCCGCCGGTTTCCCTGCGAATTGGCGGAGGCTGGGACAACGGACGATTCAGTTTTTATCCGGAGGAAGACCTCAAGCCGGACACCCGCTACACGGTAACGGTCAATCCGCCGCTCACCTCTCAGAGCGGGGCCGAACTGGCGGAGCCGTTCCACTTTTCGTTTACTGCGGTATCTCCTCAACAGACGATGGCAGAACAGAAATTTCGCATCTCGGGTACGGCAACCAGCATCAACACGCTGACCGACGAGCCGCCGTTCCTGGAGGTCTATCTCGATGAAGATGCGGTAATGGTAGAGGAGGAGCCGAAGGCTTCGGTCACCGTTTACCGGTTTCCCGGATGGGAGCCGTACTATGAACATCTGCTTGGGCTCCAGCAGGCCCAGAATAACTATTACAAACAGGCTCCGTCCACCCTGCTGCTTGATACCGGAGGGCTGGAACAGGCAGCGCAATTTGAAGCCGCGTTGGTGCAGGGAAACTCCAACTGGGCGACAACACGGCTGCTGCTCTTTCCAGAGCCGCTGCCGGAAGGCTGGTATCTTGCTGAGATCGGCCTTGAAGTTGACGGATTCCCGCTCAAGCGGCAGATTCTTGTGCAGTCAAGCGACCTTTCAGTCTTTTTTATGCGGATGTCGGACGACTTAGTCCTTTGGCTCAACGACGCAGCTACCGGTGGTCCGGTGGCGGATGCATCGTTCGAGATGGCGGGCAGCTTTGCGGCGTCCGGGCGGACCGACGCAGATGGTGTTCTGCACATTCCCGATGGACAGTTACAGCTTGAGCGGGGCAGTACATGGGATGGGGTGATGAGCGGAGAAGAAAACAGCATCTTCCGGATCACAGCGGGCGACCGGACGTTCATCGACGCGAGCTTTCTCTATTCGGATCAGACGGTCAGAACCACCGAATATGACCCGCGGGACTATTACAGCTACCTCTACTGCGACCGACCGATCTACCGGACGACCGACACCGTCCGGGTATGGGGCGTTGTGCGTCCGCGAGATCCAGCGGTGGGGATGCCCGAAGAGGTGACGGTGCGCCTGCTGGACGGCGCAGCCGAGCAGACAGTCCAGCCGCAGAAAAACGGTACCTTTACCACATCGCTTTCGTTCTCCGGCCTGCGATCGAACGACTGGGGCTGGCTGGAGCTATGGCTTGGGGACACCTCCCTCTGCAACACTTCACTGCGGGTGGAGGATTTTGTCAAGCCGGTTTACACCACCGAAGCATATACCGATCGGCCGATCTATCTTTCAGAAGAAAATCCATCCGTACAGGTGATCGTGGATGTGACCACATTTGATGGGACGCCCGCCTCCAATCTGGCGGTGAACATCTCGGGCAACAGCGAAGGCCTGGCAGATACCGACAGCGAAAATACCGTTGTCTTGACCGATGCACAGGGCCGGGCGGTCTCCAACAAGCTGATCCTTGCAGACGAGAACAGTTGGAGACCGCAGAGCTACTATTATTCGGTGGACAACGCGGACGCGGAGTCCGAGAGCTTTTCCTATTGGCAGTGGGTGCAGGTCATCCACCGCGACCTGATGCTCCAACCGCGCAAGATTGCGGATGGTCAGGTGGAAGTTTCCGCCAATCGGATCGACCTTTCGCGGGTCACCTCGGCAGAACAGGCCGGTGACGTGGAACTGCTCCGGGGCGCGCCGGTGAGCTGTGAGGCGGAAGCGGAGATCCACCGGGTCTATTTTGAAGCGGAAAAGACCGGCTCCTACTACGACCACATCAGCCATACCCGTAAGGACACGTTTGCCTACCAGCAGCGGGACGAGATCACCGAGACCCGCACGCTGCGGATTGTGAACGGGATTGGGATGCTGGATGGGCTTCCCAGCAAGGAGGAGAACGACTACTATTATCTACTTATGCGTGCGGTGGATTCCCATGGGAATCCGGTGGAGGAAACCTGTATGCTCACCACCGGGGTTTACCGGTATCGGGATGAGGATGGGGAACACCGCTACCTGTTTGAGCGTCTGCCCGGCCCGGACACCGAAATCAAGGATTACTATCAGGCATGGCAGAACGAGTTCCAGGACGGGGAGACGGTAACCTTCCAGCTTTCGGACAACGACCAGCCGGTCGAGTCGATGACCGGACGGGTGCTCTATTCACTGGCACAGAAGGAGTTCGGACAGCCGGTTGTCACCGACCAGAACCATATCACCCTGCCGTTCAGCGAATCACTGCTCCCGAGCTATGCGGTTGCCGGCGGCTATTTTGACGGAAAACATATCTATGCACTGCAAACCAACCAGATGCGGTTTGACCCGGCGCGGCGGGAACTGGAGATCACGCTGACCCCGGACCAGGAGAGCTACCAGCCGGGAGACCCGGTTGTGCTCGAAGCACGCGTGGTCAACAAGCAGACCGGGACGCCTGCCGGGAACGCAGCGGTCGCACTCGGTGTGGCGGATGAAGCAGTCTTTGCGATGCAGGAGCAGTATGTTAATCTTTTAGATGGCTACTACAGCTGGACAGATCATTATGCTTATGTGCAGACCTATACTTCCTACGAACAGAAAAATTATGGAGGAGGTCACGAAAAGGGCGGCGGAGGTGGTCAGAATCCGCGGAAAGCGTTTGAGGATACCGCCTGGTTCGGTGCTGGAGAGACTGACAGCGAAGGGAAGGCAACCTTCCGGTTCGCTCTTCCGGATAACGTGACCAGCTGGCGTACGACGGCTCTTGCCCTGACCGATGATGGGCAGGCAGGCAACACCAGGTCGGCTGTTTCGGCAACACTGCCTTACTTCCTCAACCCGATCGTCAATAGGACGCTGCTCGAGGGCGACGACCTCTCGGTCAGCCTGCGCAGCACCGGAACGGGAATTGCGGCAGAGGACCCGGTCAGCTATACTGCCGAAGTCTTCCGCGCAGATGGGTCGGAAGCCGGGCTGGCTCCGGTAGAAGCAGAGGCCGCAGCAGGGGTCTATACCAATCTCCTGTTTGACGGGAAGTTGTCCGCAGGGGCATATTTTGTGCGGCTCTCCGGAAGCTGTGGGACGTATGCCGACGCGGTGGAGCTGCCATTTACAGTGGAGCGTACCGGGGTTGAAACTGCGCAGATCAGGCAGTTTGACCTGAAGGATGGGATTCAGATTGACGCCCTGCGTTACCCGGTTACCATCCAGTTCTACGATGGAGAAGACAAAACCCTCCATGAGGTTTGGAGCAACCTGCGCAGCTGGAGTGAAGGGATGCGTACCGACCAGCAGCTCGTGCGTTATTATCTGGCGCGGGCACAGAAGGCGCAGGGCGCGGATTACAGCAAGGAGGATTTGGACGCGTTTGAGCTTGGCGGTTACTATGGGATGCTGTCGGTTCTTCCTCATATGGAGTTGGATGAATGGTTCACCCTGCGGGCTTATCTCGCCTTTCCGGATCTGTTCAACCAGAAGGAATTTGCGCGCAACCTCAATGACAGCGGATGCAGTCCTATGTCCTACTGTGCAATGCAGGCGCTGTCCGGTTTTTCCAATGCACGGATGGTGGAGGATTTCCTCAAGTCGGAGCACAACCTCACGCTGACCGACCGGCTATACTTAGGATGTGTTCTAGCCGAGCTGGAAGAGACACAGGCAGCGAAAGAGCTGTATGACACACTGGTAACCCCTGCATTGATTCCGTTTGAGGGGGTATCGGGTGAAAAGGCGCTTGCACTGGCTGCCCCGGAAGGGAGCGGCTTGCAACAGGTCGAATGCACCGCTGCGGCTTCGATGCTCGCATCCGCCCTGCATCTGCCGGATGCGGAAGGGCTGACACGGTACCTGTTGGAGAAAGGGTCGCCGTATGAGCCTTACCTGATTGAGCAGCTCTACTATCTTGGGAAGTTCCGTTCCGCGGAGAAACGGACGGTTTCCTTCAGCTATCAGAAGGATGGTAAACGGGAAACGATCGATCTGAGCAATGGCGAACAGCGGTTTTTGAGTTTCACCAAGGAGCAGCTGGAGAAGGCAGCGTTCCAGGTGGAGTCGGGCTTGGTACAGGCGGATGTCTCCTACATCGGAGGCCCGGAGCAGCTCGATCCGTCCAGCCGCAGGATCGGGCTGACAAAAACGGTGGAGCCGGTCAACGGAACATTCGGCCAGGGGGAGTTGGTCAGGATCACATTGACCCCCGATTTCAGCGGGTTTGACCCGAACATTGGGGAGATCGACGTGGTGATCGATGACATGATCCCCGCCGGGATGCGGTATGAAAAGGCCCAGAACGATCCGCTTGATCTGGATGCCTCTGGCTGGCGTGGCTGGACGCTCGACCGGCGGGAGGAACAGAGGGTCCGATTCCGGGCCTATGGGAAATACTTCTTCAACCGGATTTCTCCGATCGTCTATTACGCACGATGCGTCACCAATGGGACCTATACGGTGGAGAGCGCATATATAAACAGCCTCTATAACGACACCTGGGGGATGAGCGAGCGCTCCGAGGTGGAAATCTCATGAGACGTCTGCTGGCGCTGCTGGCAGCCTTGTTGCTGGCGGGCTGTGGAGATGTATCTGAGCGCAATCCGCCTCAGGTTTCTGCCCTCGAAGGTCCCCCGGAACAGGCAGCATCAGGAGAGGCGAACCGTCCGATGCGCTATTTGCGCAGTCTTTACTATGATCCGGAATTGGTGTCCGGTGGGATTGCATCTCCAGAGCGATATACAGTGGAGGGGGAACTGGCCGGTGGACTGGTGCCCCATCATCTGCTGGCTTCTGACATGATAGCGGGCTTTTTCCGGATGGTGGGGGAGCAGCCTGACCAATTTAACCGGGTTTTGCTGCTCTCCCCGTCCCACTATCCCGAGCGATGCAGCAGTGATCTTGTGATCGCGGCCGCCGGATGGGACACCCCTTATGGAAGGGTGGAGCCGGATTTAGAGTCTGCCGCACACCTGCTCGAAAATCCGGCACTGGGAGTGTTGGATGACCCCGACGCAGTAGAGTATGACCATGGAGTAGCGGGACTGCTCCCGTTTGTCCGCCGTTACTTGCCCGAAGCAAAGCTAACCGCCTGCCTGCTCTCCAATCGTCTTTCCCAGGAGCGCCTATCCTTGTTCTGGGAGAGCGTGGAGGCGCTTTGCAGGGAGGGGGATGTCCTGCTGGTCGTATCGGCGGACTGCTCCCATTATCTGACGCCTGGGGAGTCAGCAGAACGGGACAGGGAAACTGCCTGTGCGATCGAACGTTGTGAGATCGGCCGGGTCCTTGGGTTCACCGACAGCAACGTCGATTCCCCACAGTCGTTGAGCACGCTGCTCTATCTTGTGCAGGAACAGGAGCTGACAATGGTACGGCTCGGGCATTCCAGCTCCCCTGAGAAGCTGCCGCATGCGGATGCCAATCCAATTTTTGAGGAGGGGATCACCACATACTTTGTCTATGCTGCGATCCGGTGAAACGGCCTTTTTGGATGGTAACGATTTATAAAAAAGAGCCGGCGTGGGATGAAACCACGCCGGCTTTTTTATTTTTCATGGGGTACGTTCACGGTCTCCTGATTCAGTCGACTTTACTGGTGAAAAAACGCAGCGAAACCTTGCACTCAAGGCTTCGCTGGGCGTTGAAGATTGGATCATTTCGTGGTACAATGAAACCAGAGGCTCCAAATTGGCTGTGAAGCCCAATAAGACCTGCGCACTTTAGCCTGAAAGCAGTAAAACGGGAGGAATAACAGCGATGATGCAACCCATCCTTTTGCTCGGCGACCCGCGTTTATACGAGAACAGCAGCCCAGTCAGTCAGGAAGATTTACCTAATCTGCGGCGCACAGTAGAAGACCTGCATGATACCCTGATGGCATTCCGTGAAAAATATCACGCAGGACGTGCGATCGCCGCACCACAGATCGGGGTTCCGAAACGGCTGATCTATATGTATATTGACCGTCCGGTGGTATTCTTGAATCCAACACTCGAGTTCCCCGATCCAGAACGGATGGAGCTTTTGGATGACTGTATGTCATTTCCCGGACTGCTCGTGAAGGTAGAGCGGTACCGGCGGTGTACAGTTCGATGCCGCGATCTTGATTGGAGAGAATGCTGTTTTACATTCGAGGATGATCTCTCCGAGCTGATCCAGCACGAGTACGACCATCTGGACGGCATCCTTGCGACCATGCGTGCGGTCGACAAAAGGTCGCTGTTTTTTAAGCCAGCATCCCGGTGAGCGTCTGCCGGACCCGCTCAAGGTCCTGATCGCAGAGGAGCGGCAGAAGTTCTGCGAGTGGTTCGGGCTCGAAATCCCACCAGCGCAGGCGCAGCAACAGGTCGATTCACCCGTCATCGAACCGCTTGCGGATCGGATGGGCCGGATTTCCGCCAGCAATGGTATCTGGTTCGATATTGATGGAGACCACCGATCGCGCTGCAATCATCGCCCCGTCCCCGATTTAGACGCCTGGTAGAATCAGGAATTCCCGTCCAAACCAGACGTCATTTCCAACCATTGTGTCCCCTTTTCTTGGAAGAGCGGGAAGATGCGGCGGTGTATTTTCTTCCCAGACACCGCCAAATACGTTGAATGGGTAGGTGGTGACACTGCCGGTGCGGTGATTTTTTTCAAGCCTGCGGCGAGACCATCGCAGGCGGCTGCGTATAGCGGCCCTGCTTCAGATTACATAGGCCATCCGATGCGTCAAGCGTGCGGCCGAGATTTTTGCCCGCCACTGAAAAACGGATATGTTGTCTTTCAGTGCGTTGGCCCTATCTTTCGCAGTCACCTCCATACGGATTTTGGAATGCAGTTGCAACTGCGTGTTTTTTTCTCAGTTCTTTCACCGTCGAAAATCCTCCTGTTTTTTAAATTTTCTGCACAAAAATGCCATAAATGCACCGCATTTATGGCATACTGAAAAGGGAAGCGGTGGGATTCACTTTCGGGTCTGGCCCGGATAGTTTACCCGGGTCTCGGCGTTCTGGATCAGATTGAGCAGGGATGAGGCAAACAGCGGGTATGCTTTGGAAAGCCCCTCGGTGGTGACCATAAGAGGCTCAAGATCCTTAATCTTTTCCATATCCACCGCCGGATCCCCTTTCGAGATCGAGAGCGCATTGGCGCAGTGGATCTGCATGGCGGCATCGGCATACTGCTGGGAGACCGTATCTGGAATGGTAAAAAGCGCATTCTGGTTGCGCGGATTCGCGCTGTAAACCAGCCGAAACATTCGGTAGACCGCTAGCATCAGAAACGAAGAAACCTCGTTAATCAGCGGCTTGCAGTTGCTCTTGGCGAGCAGGTCAAACAGAATGTTCAGCGAATTTGCGATCAGCTTCTTATTGAGCACTGGAAGAACACCGGCACGAAAGACATTCTCTTTCCCTACCTGCTCCGGCTCGGGAATCTCTTCGACAGTGATCTGTGAACCAGTACGGTCGGGGGAACGTCCAAGCAGGTAATCGCACGAAACCCCATAAAAGTCGGCGCAGCGGAGCAGGAAATCCAGCCCGCACTCCCGGATGCCCTTTTCATAATGGGACAGCAATGCCTGTGAAATACCCAGATTAGATGCAGCCAGTTTTTGGCTGATGCCCCGCTCTTTGCGCAGCAGGGTCAGGATGCGCGGAAAATCAGCGTTCATTGTCTTTAACTCCTCAAAAACGGTTTGCTCTACATAAAGTAAATTATATAACACCAAAAACGATTTGTAAATACACTCTGTCGAATCTTAGAAATATTTGTAGATTAAAAGCAAAAAAGGTGGTAAATTTTATGCTAACATACAAAATACACATCCTCCGACATGGCTTTACACAGGCGAATCTCGAAGGGCGGTACATAGGCAGCACCGATCTTCCGCTTTGCGAGGAGGGACGCGCGCAGCTTTTGGCGCTGCGGGAACGGTGCGAATATCCGCGGGTTGACCGGGTGTATACCAGCCCGCTGGCGCGTGCCAAGGAAACCGCTGAACTGCTCTATCCGGACCGATACACCGAAGTGGTGGACAACCTTCGGGAACTGGATTTTGGGGAGTTCGAAGGCAGGCAGATACACGATCTCGAACGGGACCCGGCCTTTCGGGAGTGGATTGCGTCGCCCGAGAGCGCCCGGACTCCCGGCGGTGAGAGCGGGGAGGAGCTGAAACAGCGCGCAATCCAGGCGATCGCGTATATCTTCGGACAGATGATGGAGATGCGGATCTCGTCGGTTGCGGTGATTACCCATGGCGGGCTGATTATGAACCTGCTGGCCGCGATGGGGCTGCCTGAACGCAAGATGGTGCAGTGGACCGCCCTGAACGGCAGGGGATACACACTGCTGTTGACAACCCAGATGTGGATGCGGGATCAGAAGTTTGAAGTTTATTCTCAGATTCCATACGAGCCGAACGAGGTTGAAGAGCCTCTTTTTATTGATTTGGAAGATTGAACAATGCAGGGGGACAAAACAGGATGTCTTTTTATAAAACGGTGAAACAAAATGCAAAACGTGCGCTTGCGGGGGGATGGGGGAAGGCGATCGGCCTGATGCTGATTGCCGCGCTGCCGCTCTCGCTTGTGCGTATCCTCGAACAGGTGATCCGCTCGATGGGTGGCATTCCTGCCTATGTAGACTACCGCGGCACGCCCGGGCTGGCGTTTGATGATCTGGCGAACGTCGCGTTCGCTTCGGTATTGCTCACCCTGCTGACAACCCTGCTGGCGTTTATCGTCGAGCGTCCGCTCTGTCAGGGGATCGTCCGCTGGTACTACCGGCGGACCGGAGGAGAACAGGATGGGGTGGATGAAGCATTCCACTATTTTGAGACCGCTGCCGCGTATGGCAGGGCGCTCTGGCTACAGCTTCAGATCTGTCTGCGGCTGTTTTTCTGGAGTGTGCTGGTTTGTACACCGTTGACCGGTGGAGCACTCTTTCTCGGCCTCTACAGCGCCCGCTATGGCGCCCTGCCCCGCCCGGCAGAGGTTGGGGTCCTGTTGCTTGCGTTGGTCTGGATCGTCCTTGCAGCCCTTCTGCTGGCGTTTGTGCGGCTTCGCTATTTTCTTGCTCCCTATCTGTTGGCGGCACACCCCGAAATGCGGGCCAGAACTGCGATCAAACAGGGGATACGATATGTGTACGGCTATAAGGCGGAGCTGTTTGGTTTTTTCCTGCGGTTTTTACATTGGTGGACTCCTGCTGTCATAGCTGCTGTGCTGACCGTTGCATGGCCGTTCCTGCCGTTTGGGCAGCCGTTCCGGAATCTGACCGGTATGCAGCTCACCCTTCTGACAATTCAGGGCGGGCTATGCGTTTATCTGCTTCCGTATATGCGGATTTCGTTTGCGGTCTACGCCCGGTATCTGATCCAGCACGCCGAGGAGGATGGAGACGGGGTAAATGACCCGAGCGCCGATGCGGAGGATGGAGAAGCGAATGCGACACGGGAATATGAATCCCTACAGATACCGTTCGGGCAGGCGCCGGAAGAGGCTGAATAAAGGGCCTTCATGGGTATTTTTGTCGCATCAATGAGCAGAAAAAAGAGGACAGGGCTGATGCCCTGTCCTCTTTTTTCCCCCATCCCGTTGTATGTGCATCAAACATTTTTTAGCCTTGCCGGGCTTCGCTCATGGATTTTGCACACTCGGAACACACATTTTTCCCTTTAAAGTTGATGATGTCGTTTGCACTGTTGCAGAAGATGCAAGCCGGCTCATACTTTTTGAGAATAATATGGCTGCCGTCCACGTAGATTTCAAGGGAGTCTTTTTCATTGATGTCGAGTGTACGACGCAGCTCGATGGGAAGGACAATACGACCCAGCTCATCTACCTTGCGCACGATGCCTGTGGATTTCATACACAAATAACCTCCTATCCATTTTTTGATACCTGTTATCTTTAACAATATATCCTAAAATTGCACAAATGTAAACAAATTTACGTAGAAAGTTTTTCTTTTTGGAGGAATAGTAAATATTCAACAATCAAAAGTGTATAAAATGACGAAACTTGGAGGGTAAAAAAGTATGATGAACTTCATTTTTTCAGGAATGCTGATTTTTTCATTCGTTTTTGCGGTGCTCACCGGGCGGGTTGATCAGCTTTCCCAGTCGGTGCTCAAACAGGCGGGAAACGCGGTAGAACTGGTTTTATCGCTGCTTGGGATGCTCTGCCTGTGGGGCGGAATCATGCGGATTGCGCAGGAGTCAAAATTGACTGAAAAATTAAGTAAAGCGCTTTCTCCCGTCACCGGACGCCTTTTTCGCGGTTTAAAACCGGGGGGACGGGCGATGCGCGCGGTCACAATGAACCTTGTGGCGAACTTTCTCGGGCTGGGAAATGCCGCAACCCCGCTCGGAATCCAGGCGATTTGCGAGATGAGAAAGGAGCAGGGTACGAAGGGGACAGCAACCAATGAGATGGCGATGTTTGTGGTGCTCAACACAGCGTCCCTACAGCTGATTCCCACCACTACTGCCATGCTGCGGATGCAATATGGCTCTGCTGCACCGTTGGATATTCTGCCGGCGGTTTGGCTGGCGTCGATCGGTTCGATCACGGTAGGCGTTGTGATGGCGAAAACACTCGAAAAGGTTTGGAGGAAATGCGGATGATGCAGATCGGCTCCTATATTGTGCCTTTGGTCGTCGTGATGATTGTTGGACATGGGCTTTCCAAGGGCCTGTCGGTATTCGACCTGTTTATCGAGGGGGCCAAAGACGGCCTGCTCACAGCAGCACGCATCCTGCCCGCTCTGGTAGCGCTGATGACCGCTGTAGGGATGTTCAAAGCCAGCGGAGCGCTCGACCTGCTCTCCTTTGCGCTCGAGCCGCTGGGAAAGCTGTTCGGTTTGCCGCGTGATCTGCTCCCGCTCGCACTGCTCCGCCCGATCTCAGGCAGTGGGGCAATGGCAATTTTCGATGACCTGCTGCGCATCCATGGTCCCGACAGCCTGATCGGACGGATCGCCAGCGTTATGGAAGGTTCTACCGAAACCACATTCTACACGATAGCGGTCTATTACGGCGCGGCGGAGATCCGGCAGACCCGGCACACGGTTCCCGCTGCCTTGAGCGCCGATCTGACCGGTTTTTTCCTGTCAGCGCTGCTGGTCCGGATGCTCTTTTGAGGAAGGCCGATCCTTCCGGATTTTCGAACGGCCTTCGGGGCGGCGCAGGACCCTGCCCCGAAGAGCCCCCACCAATGCGAAGAGCAGGAATGCAACCAGATTTGCGGCTACGATCGAAGCACCCGCGGGGGTGGAGAACGCAAACGACGCGACCATCCCACAAAAAAAGCAGATGACCGAAACCAGTGCGGAAGAGATGACCACCCCTTTGAAGCTGCGGCAAACCCGCATGGAGGTCAGTGCCGGGAAGATAATCAGGCTGGAAATCAACATTGCCCCCATAATCCGCATCCCGACAACGATCGTAACCGCAGTCAGCAGGGCGATCAGAAGGGTATACCCGCGGGCGTTGACACCGGTCGCCTGAGCGAACGCCTCATCGAATGTGATCGCAAAGATCTTGTTGTAAAAGAGGATAAACAACAGAAGCACCGCCGCTGACAGCACGACCGAAGCCGCCACATCTCCGACCCCCATCGCGAGGATGCTCCCGAACAGATACCCATACACATCGGTGTTCATCCCAGAGGTCAGCGAGGTGACAATGACACCGATTGCGAGCGAGCTGGAAGCGATCAGGGCGATCGCAGCATCCCCTTTGATCCGGCTGTTCTCGCTGATCCGAAGCAGCAGAAAGGCCGCCAGCACCACAACCGGTGCGGCAACGGCAAGCGGTGCGAGCCGCATTGCCATTGCGATCGAGAGCGCGCCGAATCCGACATGGGACAACCCGTCCCCGATCATCGAATACCGCTTGAGTACCAGGCTTACCCCGAGCAAAGCGGAACAGAGTGCAACCAACATGCCGACAAGCAGTGCCCGGTTGAGAAATCCGTAAGAAAACATCTGTGAAATCAGTTCAAGCATGGTGGCCACCTCCCAGAAAACGCCGGCCAACCGCACTGTCCGGATAGTCCTGTGCCGGTCCATAGAAGAGCACGCCGGTGCCCATATGCAGGATTTTGCCCGCGTTGTGCACTGCACAGGTGATGTCATGGCTGACCATCACCACAGTGACCCCCTCCAGATTGAGCTGGCGGATCATTGTGTATAGTTCGGAAGTCACGACCGGGTCCAGACCGGTCACCGGTTCATCAAGCAGGAGCAGCTTTTCGGTGGCGCAGAGCGCGCGCGCCAGCAGGACGCGCTGTTGTTGGCCGCCGGAAAGGTCTCGATAGGATTTTTTACGCAGTGCCCCGACTGAAAGGCGTTCCATATTTCGCTCGGCGATCTGCCGCTCGGCGGATGAATAGAATGGGCGCATCCCCCGCCGGTTGAGGCAGCCCGAGAGCACCACCTCGTAAACCGAAGCGGGGAAATCCTTCTGCACCACGGTCTGCTGCGGCAGATACCCGATCATCCGCTGTTTCAGCCCCTCCCCATAGGAGATGCTGCCCGCGTCCGGCGTTTTTAGTCCCAGCAGGCCCTTGAGCAAGGTGCTCTTGCCCGAACCGTTTTCCCCTACAATGCAGACGTAATCCCCCGCTTCGATCTCAAAGCTGACATCTTCCACTGCCAACCGGTTTTCGTACCGCAGGCTTAATCCTTTGCAGGCAATCAGCGCCATTTGTTCAGCCCCTTTTTGAGATTTTCCGCGTTCTGCCGCATCAGAGAAAGATAGGTGGCCCCCTCGGCAAACTCCTCCTGCGAAACATTGTGGCAGGAATGCAGCAAGAGCATCTGCGCACCGGTTTCATCCGAGATCATCCGGGCAACTTTTGGATCGGTCAGCTCTTCGTAAAAGACGGTCGGAATCCCTTCGCTGCGGATCGCGTCTATGATCTGTGCCACAGCGCCCGCGCTCGGCTCGGTCTCCCCGGAGCAGGAGTCGAACGCCGCTTTCCAGCGCAATCCGTACCGCTCCGCGAAGTAGGTGAGCGCAAACCGCCCGCCAAATACCAGCTCTTGATATTCCGCCTGTTCAACCGTCTGCATCAAGAGCTGGTCGAGCTGATCCAGCTCGGCCTTGTAGCTGGCAGCGTTGGTCTGATAAGACCCTGCATGTGCCGGATCGACCCCGCAGAGCGCCGCAGCAAGATTATCCACCATCTGCATCGCCCTGGCCGGGTCGGTCCAGATATGCGGGTCAGCTCCGCTGTGGGTGTGACCATCGTGCTCCGCCTCCGGGTCGATTTCAGACAATGGGATATTCTGTGAGATGTCCAACACGGTTGGATTTCCTTCCAACCCGTCAATCAGATTTTCCGCCCACGGTTCCATCTCCGGGCCGGTGTAGATAAAAAGGTCTGCGTTGTTGATCCGGATGATGTCCGCCGGGGTCGGCTCAAACGAGTGGCTTTCCACGCCTGGGGGGAGCAGAAGGGTCACTTCGGCAAATGTTCCCGCAATCTGCCGCGCGAAATCGTACTGCGGAAAGAGGGTCGCCACAATCTGAATCCGTCCATCCGGTTTCTCCTCTGACATTTCTGCACCCGAACAGCCGGACACCAACAACGCCATTGCCAAAAACAGCGCTATCAGCCTGCGCATACCGGCACCCCCTCCTGTTTGGCTGCGCAGAGCTCGCACAGCCCATATAAAACGGTTTTGGTATGGTCGATCGCGAACCTGTGATGGCTGGCGACATGCTGCGCCACCTCGTCGAGGTAACTGCATTCCACATGCAGCAGCACTCCGCAGCCGATACACTTCAGATGAAAATGCTCGCGGCAGCGCTCCTCACCGCCGGCATATTGATAACATGCGCCGGTCCTCTCCTCCAGAAAATACCGCCGAACCAATCCCTGCTCCACCAGCCGGTCCAGATAGCGGTATACAGTCGATTTTCCAACCGGCTCTCCCTGTCCCCGCAGATGGTCAACCACCTCGTCTACCGAGAGGTGACGGCCGGCGTTTTCGGTCAGCAGGCGTAAAATCCGTTCCCGCTGACGGGTTTTGTAGCCCCCGATTTCAGACATCCTTCTACCTCCTGTGAAGTGAAAATCAAATGCACCTGTTTTGGAGTGCTTTGACTATGAAATTGAAAATCAGATTCAATTTTAACCGGTGTCCCCCTGTTTGTCAACCAAAAAAGCGCGAAAAACGTCAGGCAAAAGCAAAGAAAAAAGGAGGACGCCCCCAAAATGAGAGCGTCCTGAAGCCGCAGCGATTCAATCTTTTTGGGGCTGCATCCGTTTGACCCGTTTTTCCGGCAGCTTTGCAGGCTGAGTGGATTGCTGCTCGGAAGCGGCCTGATTGCCGGATGATTTCAGCTGCGGCGAATCCGCGTTTACCGCAGCCGAAACGGTTTCCTGTACTGCTTTTTCGGCGAGAATGTAGGTGCCGGGGGTGCGGGTGCGGATGTCGAAGAAATAGTTTCCATCGTCGTCCGCCATTGCTGCAAAATCGCCGCTCACATCGGTGAGGGTGTCCCCATCGACCTCATAAATTTTCAAACGGTACCAACGGTCGGCAAGACCGCCATCGACCTCCTCGCGATAAGGGCTGAAAATCCGTACGGTCGGCAGGCTGGTAGACGGGATCCGCCCGTCCACCACAAATTCGTAGTAATACGCCTCCTGATCGGCAAACAGGTCTTTGAATTTACAGTCATCCATGTCGGTATTGACATTGAAATAGAACTGATCCGGATCGTTGTCCGCATAGAAGTGAATCCCCGCGACCTTGGTATCGCCGCTCCTGATCGTCAGTGCGACCTCTGAACCTGCACGCGGTTTCACAATCCCGCCGCCATCCAGCGCAAATGCGGAAATGCTTAACCCCAGGGCCAGCCCTGCCGCAACAACCGCGGATAGAATTTTTTTCATACGATTTCCTCCTGTCTGTTCCACGCAAAGGGTCTGTTGATTTGTTTGCCAGATGCAAAATAGAACCCGTTTGGCGGCTTTCGCTGCGGCCAAAGGGCCACAGGTTTTAGAAGCATTGCTTAAAACCCGTATCCACAACCATTCGACACCGTCTGAGCGGGTCTTTTGCCGGCCTGCCGCGTTGAAAAATCTTGCAATACACAAAGTATTGTCTGCGTTTTTTCGCCTTGCAGGGCAGCAAAATCCCTCGCCCATCCGGCATCCTCTGATTATGAATACAGGTTCTTCATGCTTTTCAAGTGCTTCGATTATAGCAGATGTTTGTGTCTATTTCATGAACATAGCTCGGAATCAGAAAATGGCGGCCGGTTTCATCTTCCGAACCGTTTGCGCATCCGGATGTCCTCCCCGTAAAACTGCAATGGCCGGTAGGTCGCCAACAGGCGGGAGAGGATGCGGTCCCCGTACCGCTCGCGCAGGATGGTCTCATCAAAGTTGGTGTTGATGACGGTCGGGCGCTGGAGGTTGAGCCGCTCGTTAATCACCCCATAAAGTGCCGCAACAGTAAAATTGGTCGAGAACTCTGCGCCGAGGTCGTCGATAATCAACAGATCGCAGCCGAGCGCCATCGACTGGTAATCGTCCGTTTCGGTGCTGTTCCGCGAGAACTGCTGCTCCTGTAGTTTCCCCAGAAGCCGATGGGAGGTGGTATAGATCACACCGAACCCCCTTTGGATCACCGCTCCGGCGATCGCGAGTGAAAGGTGGGTTTTTCCCAGGCCGGTGCCGCCGCAGAGCAGCAGGCTTTCGCTTTGCAGGGAAAAACTGCGGGCATAATCGACGCAGATCGAGAGGACTTTTTCCATCGCGCGCTGCGGAACGATGTTGTAGGGGCCGACCGGCTGGGTTGGGTAATAGTCAAGCAAAAAGTTGTCAAACCGGCAGTCACGGATGCCGGAACAGTCCCCAAGCTGTTCGTAGGCGGCCTTGCGAAGCAGCTCCGCCATACAGTCACACTGTTTTTCCACAATATAGCCGGTGTCCTGACAGCGTGGACAGGTGTAATGCACATCAAGGAAATCCGGCTCCAGACCAGCGGCGGTGAGCAACTCTGTCCGTCGCTTTTGCAGGGCGAGGTTCTGCTCCTTCAGTTGGGCGATCAGGTCAGGCGCGCGTCCTCCGCCAGAAATCGCCGCCTGTACAGCCGCAAGCCCGGTTGAGGCGAGCGAGCGTTCCAGCTCGGCAAGCTCGGGAAGAGCGGCGTGAAGCGCCGTCCGGCGTTCCTCCGCCTGTCGAATAGCACCCGCCCGGCGCGCATCGAGCGCCTGCTGTGCTTTCTGGTAGGTTTCTCTGGTATAGCCCATCGGTTCGCCTCCTAGTCGCGGAATTCACTGTGCAGCATCTCATGCAGCCTGGACATGTCGATCGAGGAATCGCCGCCGGTCCGGGCGGACTTGTTCTGCGCCGCAGACGAACGGGAGGTACCCGCATTCAGATCGTCCAGCGCGGCCTTGATGGTGGAAATCCCCTTGGATTTCCAGGAGGTAAGAAGCTTGTCCGCATAGGCAAAAGAGGCTTTCCCGGTATTTTCGACCGACCGCTCGCAGGCGAGAAAGAGGATTTTTTCGTCCAGGCCGAGGGCGAACCACCGGGCAACATACTCTTTTTCCTTGGAGGTCAGCCCGCGCCCATAGAGCTGGAACGCCCGGACAATCTTGGACTCGTTCTCATTGTCCCGTGTCAGCCTTACGATCTCCTGTTCGACCTGCTCATGGGTAGTGATCCCCAGTTCGATCCAGGAAGCAGCGGTTTTTTCCACAAAATTCATACTCTTATGACCGATCGAAACACAGTATTGCAGCAGCATCAGAACAACATCCGGATGCAGGCCGTAATAACTGCAAAGTGCGGTAAGAATCTCGCTTTCGACCGGGGTAAGCGGTGCGCCGAGCACCTGCTGGGCCTCCTGAAGGAGCTGGCCAATGGTGGGATTAGCGCTGGAAAGTTCGGCAATGTCTTCCCGCGAAATCTTCGGACGGGAAGAGATCGTAACCAGTTTCTGTCCTGTTTCGGTATTTTTCCGTTCCGAAACAACGGCGGGCGCAGAGGCTGCGGGGGCGGGCGCCTGGGCGGAAGGCTCCGGGCGAGCAGGCGCGGGGACAGCCGGACGGTTGGAATCCGAGACGATGCCCGCGCCGATCCAGTAGCCGAGCGCGTCGGTGATGTCAGCGGGAGAGATATTGAGCTGGGCGGAGAGCCATCCGGCATCGACCGGGACGCCCGGATGGCGCAGCATAACCAGCAGAATTTTTAGGGAGAGTGGGGAACACATTCGGATATGGTCATCGACCACCGAAGCGGGTACGGCAAAAACCGAAGACCAGATACCGGAATCAATCATATAAGACATGGCAAACTCCATATGTATATTATAGTATATCGTAGTAAGAACCGTTCAGGAAGGAAGAGCGGAAATCCCGTTTTTGACGCAAACAGGGAAGACGCTGTACTGACGGCAGCCATTTTTCGCCCTGCATCTGTCTGTCCACAGGCCGGAAAAATCCGCCTTCGGGTTCTCTTCTGCGAATATTATAACATATCCAGCCGAAATTTACAAAATATAAGTTGCGAAAAATCCGCAAGCCGTTGTATAATAAAAAAAGACTATATGCTGAAGCACTTGAAAAATCGGAATGATTCTTTTCAAGCCTGCGGCAGGATGCCGACAGCAGGCCAGCTTCAGATCATAATGGTCAGGGTTTGCGGGGACAGGGGGTCAAAGATGATCGGAGATTTGCATTGCCACACAAGAATGTCGGACGGCGCGCTGGGGGTAGATGACCTGATTCTCTACGCCAGACGGGGCGGGCTGGATTTCGTCGCGGTGACCGACCATGATACTATGGCCGGGGTACGCCGGGCCGAGCAGCTCGGCAGGCGGTTCGGGATCGGTGTGATTGGAGGTGCAGAGTTTTCCGCCTGGGACAGCGCGCGGGGACGCAAGGTGCATCTCCTCTGTTTGCTGCCGAAACGTCCCGACCGGCTGGAGGGGACCTTCCGCCGTACGCTGGAAGGCCGCGACCGCGCGATGCGCGAGAGCATGAAAAAGGTGATGCGCTTTTTCCCGGTGACAGAAGAACACATCCTGCGCCACGCACAGGGGGCGGCTGCGGTTTACAGCGTGCACATTATGGCTGCCCTGCGCGACCTTGGTTATACCGAAAGCCTTTATGGGGACCTCTATCGGGAGCTGCTCCTCGGGCCGGACGGGAGCTGCTTTGTACGGCAGGAATATCCCGATGTGCACGAGATTGCCGGTCTGATCCGGAGTGCGGGCGGGATCTGTATCCTTGCGCATCCGTCCTCCTATGATTCGATCGACCTGATGCAGGAGCTTGCCGAAAATGGGGAGATCGACGGGGTGGAACGGTACCATCCCCGTGTAAAGGAAGAGGACATCCCTGTAATCGACGCAGTGGTCGGTCAGTATCAGCTGATCCCGACCGGCGGCACCGATTTCCATGGCGGCAATACACGGCATCCCAGTCCGCTGGGCAGTTGTTTGACCATGCAGGAGCCGCTTGAGCGGTTGTTCCGGCTTTCCAAAAGCCGGAATTGATTGTGGGAAAGGATGGATCGTATGACAGAGGAAGCCAGATTGCAGATTCTGGAGCAGATCGCCGGAATCATTACCGGGGATGACCAGCGGGCAATGGAAGAGGTCCGGCTGTGCACCCGGGAACCGCAGGTCTACCAGCAGCGGTACCGCGGCAGATATCGGGAACGCGGTATCGACCTCCCGGATGCAGCGGGAAACGATCTCCAGTGGCTGGGAGTGGCGGACATCCTGATCGAGCATGGGTATGCCGCGGAGCGGGACTGGAAGGACGAAAAAGAGGATTTTATATACTTTTTATCCCAGCTTCGCCCGTTTGCAGCGCTTGGACTCTCAATTCAGGAGGACGAGCTGGACGAGGACGATGGCATTGATGCATGGTGCGAAATTCTGGCGAGGCAATGGAGCGCGGAAAAGGTCCGTGTAGCTGACTTTGGGATCGACAGCGACAGTTACGTACTCTTTCTTGCCGGAGAGGAGCAGCTTTCTGCGCTGCAAAAGCTGGCAAAGCAGATCGGCCAGTGGATCACATGATGCACGCGGCGTATAGAGGAATCTAAGAACCCGTATTCACAACCGTTTCATACCGTTTGGACAGGTTTTAGCCTGCTGCGCTGAAAAACCGCATAGCAGACTTTTGCCTTGCAGAGTGGTGAATCCCCCGCCCATACGGTACCTCTTGCTTATGGATACAGGTTCTAAAATACTGGAGGAGACAGAATGGACGTAAAAGAACAAGCACTGCAAAAGCATTATGAATGGCGGGGAAAGATCGAGGTGGTTTCGCGTGCGCCGATCAATACCCGGGAGGATCTTTCTCTTGCGTATACGCCGGGGGTGGCGCAGCCCTGTCTTGAGATCGAAAAGGATGAGAGCCTTTCGTATACGCTGACCCGCCGCGGCAATATGGTGGCGGTCATCACCGATGGCACCGCTGTCCTGGGGCTGGGAGACATCGGCCCGGCGGCTTCGATGCCGGTTATGGAGGGGAAATGCGCGCTCTTCAAGGCGTTTGCGGATGTGGATGCGTTTCCAGTCTGCATCGACAGCAAGGATGTCGATACGATTGTAAACACAGTCAAACTCATTTCCAAAAGCTTCGGAGGGATCAACCTCGAAGATATCTCGGCGCCGCGCTGCTTTGAGATCGAGCGGCGGCTCAAGGAAGAATGTGAAATCCCGGTATTCCATGATGACCAGCATGGCACCGCGATCATCGCGAGCGCAGCGCTGCTCAATGCGATCAAGGTCACCGGCCGGGAGATGGGCAAGCTCAAAATCGTGATTAACGGTGCAGGTGCGGCCGGCATCTCGATCGCCAGGCTGCTGCTCCGGATGGGATTCGGCGAAATTGTGATGTGTGACAAGGACGGTGCGCTCTATGATGGCGCTCCCGGTATGACCGTCCCGCAGGCGGAGATGGCGAAGGTCACCAACCATGCCGGACAGAAAGGTTCGCTTGCAGAGGTGCTTGTGGGCGCGGATGTGTTCATCGGGGTTTCCCGTCCGGGGCTGGTGACCAGGGAGATGGTTGGCTCAATGGCGGACAAACCGATCGTCTTTGCGATGGCGAACCCGGTTCCCGAGATTATGCCCGAGGAAGCCAAGGCGGGCGGCGCGGCGGTAATCGGCACCGGGCGTTCCGACTATCCCAACCAGATCAATAATGTGCTTGCATTTCCGGGCATCTTCAAGGGGGCGCTGGCAGTGCGTGCGCGCGGCATCACCGAGGAGATGAAGGTCGCTGCCGCAAAAGCGATTGCCGAAATGGTTTCTGCATCCGAACTTTCCGCTGACAAAATTCTGCCCGACCCGCTTAACAAGGCAGTCGCCGACAGAGTTGCCCAAGCGGTTGCGGAGGAAGCGGTCCGGACAGGCACTGCAAGGATTTCAGCAGAGTAAGGAGAGACAGGTTTAGATGAGGTTTGATTATCGTACAAAAGGTGTTTGCTCGCGGGTGATCCACATCGAGGTGGAAGACGGTATTGTGCGCGAGGTTGTGTTTGAGGGCGGATGCCCGGGGAATGCGCAGGGGGTCAGCAGGCTTGTCCAGGGAAGGCCGGTGGCTGAGGTGATCGACCTGCTGCAGGGGATCAGATGCGGTTTCAAATCCACGTCCTGCCCGGATCAGCTCGCCCGCGCACTCGCGGAGAATGCGGGCCAGCCTGTTTCGGAATAATCTTTTCGCTTGAAGCGGCGGAGCAGCTTTTGCCGCAGCCTGCTTCGGAATTTCAGGCTTGATGTGATCCTGCGGCCTTCCGGTGTGCAGAGTGCGGTCCAGGATACGGCGCTCTATGAAAAAAGCCTTCGCCAAAGATGCGAAGCAGGTTCTGGATGTATGGGAGCATACCTTTGATAATAAGAACCGATTTTTTGAGGGAGGAGGGTTCCAACATGCGTTGTGACGACAGCGATATGAAGATTATGCCCGAACGGGTGTCCAAAGTGTTCGATTCTGCGGAGGGTGCGGCGGTCGCCTTTGCCCGGGAAAAAGCAAACGGCAACATGGATAAGGCGCGTGCGCTTGGCCTCCGGTTTGCACAGGAACTGATCTGCAAGGAAGGGGGGCTGACTTCGTTTGGGGTAGGGGCGTTCGACGATGCGCGGACGGTTACCCAACGAAAAATCCTGTTTTCCTATGTGGTCAACCAGGTGATTGCCGACCTGTTCCCCAATTCGATTGTAGCGCAGTCGGCGATGTCATCGTTTTATAACAAGATCGAACAGGAATCCCCCGAGACCAGCGAGATGCTGTTCGACTCGGTGGCGTTCACCATGTATATCCTGACAGCGCGTTCCTCCCCGAGCGATCCCAAAGCAATCGGGGAGGTGTTCGCCCGGCTTTGCCAACGGGAGGACGATCCGCTTTTTGTGCGTTATGGAATGGAACTTGCGGAATATTTCACCCTGCGCTGCACCCAGACGGTGCTTGAGGCGGGGCTGATCCGGTGACTGGCCACAACAAACGGTCTCAAAAGAGGGTTACCGGTTTTTGGGCGTTTTACGGACAGGCAAAAAACAGCGGGCGCAGAAGCGTCCGCTGTTTTTGATAGAATCAGGATCAGTCTTTCTGGTTCTCGAGGAACCGTTTATAGGCCTGCCGCAGCTCTTCGGCGGTGACCTCCGGGCAGGTGGGGTTGCAGTGTGCCCACGCGCCCGTCTCGGAGGAGGCATTAAACTTGATCTTGTCCGCCGACCGCATGGGCGGGAAAAATTCAATATGGAAATGGTAGGTTTCGCTGTAGTCGCCGCTGTTGACCGGCGCGTTATGCATACACATCATATAGGGGAAACGGAATCCGAACAGGCTGTCGAGCATCCCAACCGTTTGTTTGATCGTGGCTGCCAGCGCCGCGCGTTCTTCCTTGTCAAAATCGGTGATGTAGCATTTATGCGCCTTGGACATGATGTACACCCCGTACGGATATTCGGTAAAGAACGGCAGGAAGACAGTGAAATGCTCGTTCTCAAAGATGATCCGGCGGCCGTCCTTGCGCTCTTCTTCAAGCATATCACAGAACAGGCAGCGCCCTTTTGCGGTGTGGTGCTGGTTGGCGGACGCTGTTTCCAGCTGGATTTTTTTGGGGATAAAGGAATAGCCGTAGATCTGGCCGTGTGGATGCGGCATGGTCACGCCTACCGCCTCGCCGCGGTTTTCAAACAGGAACACATATTTGATCTTTTCGTCCGCGCGGAGAGCATCGAACCGCTCACACCACAGATCGACCAGCTTGCCCATATGCGCGTCACTCAGTTCGGGCACAGTGGTAGTATGGCCCGGCGAGTAGAGGACGACCTCGCATTTGCCATAAGCAGGTGCGGTTTTGAAAAACTCGTTCGATACATCGTCCGGCTCAGGGGGCTGCTGGCTCAACGCAGGGAAGTCGTTGTCGTACTCGTAGACCTCATAGTCATCCGGGACTTTGCCCGAACCCGGACAGAACGGACACCAATCCTTCGGCATCTGCGGGCGCGCCTGACGGTGGGAAGCGATCATGACCCAGTCCTGGGTGAGGGGATGCCATCTCAATTCAGCCATATTGATTCCTCCATTGTTTCAATCGGATTTGTACCGTTTTTTACCGGCCGGTTTTATACAGGTCAGGTGTCACCTTCACCCCGCCAACCGGACGGATCGAAAGTACGTAACAGCTGCCCTGGCCGAATACCGATTCGATGCCGGACCGATAGTCTGAGAGCAGGCTGTCGGGCACGAAACACTGGATTGTCCCGGCGAAGCCGCCGCCATGCACCCGCCATGCACCCTGCCCGGAGAGGATCTGCTCGCTCGCCGCCAAACCGAGCGACAGGCCCTGTTCATCGGGATTCTTGCAGGTGTAAACGTTTTGCAGGTACATAAACGAGCTGTGCCCGCTTTCGATCACAAGCTGTCTGAAGTGGTCAAAGTCTCCCGCTTCGAGCGCGGCAACCTCCTGTGGGACCCGCGCATCATCCGCGAAGAAGTGCGCCGCACGCAGCAGGGCGCGGTCGGTACAGCTTTTGCGCAGCTCACCGATCTTTGCATAAAACTCCGCTGGGGAGACCTCTCGAAGCACCTGTTTGCCGAACTGCGCGGCAACCGATTTCATCTCGGCGGGCGCGGCGGCGTAGTCGCCGGTCAGATCGGCGTGGTTTCCGCCGGTATCGACAATGCAGAGCTGATACCCCGACTTGGAGAAGTCAACCTCCACTTTTTTGACCTGCGGATGCGCGACATCCGCAAAATCAATGGTCACAAATCCGCCCACCGAAGAAGCGGTCTGGTCCATCAGCCCGCTGGGCTTGCCAAAGTAGACGTTCTCGGCATACTGCGCAATCTGTGCAATCTGCACCGCCGATGCTTTCTGTCCCGCGTAAAAGTGGTTGAGGATGGTGCCGACCAGGACCTCGAACGCCGCCGAGGAGGAAAGCCCCGAGCCTTTGAGCACGTCGCTGGTGGTGTAGGCGTCAAATCCGCCGATCTCCATCCCCAGCTCCCGGAACCGCGCGGCAACCCCGCGGATCAGCGCAGCGGCACAGTTGGTTTCTTCTTGCCGGACCGAAAGATCGGAAAGGTCGATGGTATCCATTGGGTAGCCGGCCGACTGGATGCGGATAACGCCTTCGTCGTTTTTGCCGGCGACTGCGATGACATCAAGGTTGACCCCTGCCGCGAGCACCCGTCCATGCTGATGGTCGGTGTGGTTGCCGCCCACCTCGGTACGTCCGGGCGCGGAAAACAGTTCGGCTTCCCGTTCCCCGAACAGCCGTTCAAATTCCGCTGCCGCGCCGGCATAACGTTCGGCCTGACGTGCCGCATCGTTTTTATAAAGGTATTCGAATGTGCCGGACAGCGCGCCCGACCGGATCTGCTCCTGCAACTCTTTGGTACGCATTGTTGTCTTTTCCTCCATCCCGCGGGCGGCTGAAAACAGAGCCATTCCGGCCTTCCAGCCGGCCCAAAACGGAATCGCTCTGGATTGCACCGCCAAAAGCAGATTTTGTGTGATGGCGGGAGCTGCCCGCCTCGTGAAAACAACCGGATGTTTTCAAGTTCTTTCCTTATATCGTAGCGCATTTTAAACGAAATTTCAACCTAAATTTTTCCCTTTTTGATGGATTTTTGTTGCAGTAAAATCACCGGCAGCACACACTATTCTGTTATAGAGAAAGGGGGAGACATTATGCCATCCGAAAGTTTTAAGCGCTCCTACAAGACCAAAACCCGGGAAAGCCTGCCGGTCGCGGTTTATAACAGCGGGCTTCAGCAGTGTGACCCCGGCTATACCTGGGGGCCGGGCCTGCGTGACCACTGCCTGATCCACCATGTCACCTCCGGAAAAGGGGTTTTCCGCGTGGAGGATGCGGTCTACGAGGTGGGGGCGGGGGATACCTTTCTGGTCTATCCGGGGACGGTGGTCTCCTATACTGCTGACGTTGAGGATCCATGGGGGTACTGCTGGGTCGGGTTCAACGGTCCGGACGCCAAAATCCTGCTCACACAGACCCCCTTCACCCGGGAGCAGCCGGTGGTACGGTTCAGCGATCCGGACGCGGTTCGCGATGCGATCCAGTCGATCTATGCGGCGTCGGGCACCTCTTCCGCCTCCGAACTGCGGGCAATCGGACAGCTTTATCTCTTTCTGGCCCTGCTGGTGGAGCAGGGTGGTCAGGAACCTTCAGGCGATTTGATGCGGGAATATTTTGAAAGTGCGGTGCGGTTCATCACCCACAACTATTCCCATCCAATCGACGTGGGGGACATCGCCTCTAATGTCGGGATCAGCCGCAGCCACCTCTATCGGGTATTCATGCAGGAGGTGGATGTTTCCCCAAACGATTATCTGACCCGGTTCCGGGTCACACAGGCGTGCGAACTGCTTGAGCGGTCCACTCTTTCGATGGCAGAGGTCGCCGCATCGGTCGGCTACAGCGACCAGCTCTATTTCTCACGGGTGTTCAAGAAGGTCATCGGCCTGCCGCCCACCCAGTATAAACAGCAGAAGCTACAAACCAGACAGGGAGGAATATTATG
The DNA here is from genome assembly GCF_009917605.1 of Anaerotruncus sp. 1XD42-93. NCBI lineage: Bacteria > Bacillati > Bacillota > Clostridia > Eubacteriales > Oscillospiraceae > Anaerotruncus > Anaerotruncus sp. 1XD42-93. The sequence goes on from NZ_QZEG01000002.1 coordinate 26,968, forward strand.
GAACTGAATTCTGTTATGGGGCTGGATACAGTGGGGGCCGGTTCTGCCGCCGAGGGGATTCAGGAGGCGGTCAGCGAGATCGTCGGGATGGACACGCCCAACCGGTGGCGATTCCTGTTGGAGGGCCTGAAAAGGCTCGCGCCCAAGCTGCTTACCATTGTCCTGATCCTGTTGATCGGGACCCTGCTGATCCGCATGGTGATCCGGGTTTCCCGCAGGCTGCTCGAGAAGTCAAAGCTGGAGGTCACCCTGCATAGCTTCATCCTTTCTATTTTTAAAATCTGCCTTTATACCCTGCTCGGCATCCTCGCGCTGACCATCCTGATCCCCGACGCGATCGGGTGGGTGGTTGCCCTGATGAGCGTTTTCGGCTTGGCGGTTTCGCTCGCCATCCAGGACTCCCTCTCCAACCTCGCAGGCGGCATCTCGGTGCTGTTCACCAAGCCGTTCTCGATCGGGGACTATGTGGACATCGGCGGCAGAGAGGGAACAGTCCAGGACATCCGGCTCAACTATACGGTGATCAAGACGGTGGATAATAAGGTGGTCCATGTGCCGAATGGGGATGTGGCAAAAGCACAGATCACCAATTTTACAAGCGAGCCGATGCGCAGGCTTGACCTCGATTTTTCGATCGGCTATGAGGATGACTTCGCGCTCGCGCAGAAGCTGGTCACGGAGATGATCGCGCAGCATCCGCAGGCGTATGCTGATCCGGAGCCGATCGTGCGGATGGTCGGGCATGGAGAGTCAGCAGTGGTGCTTGGATGCCGGGTCTGGTGCGCTACACCGGATTATTGGAACCTCAAATTTGACCTGCTCGAACAGGTCAAGGAGCAGTTCGACCGTAACGGCATTTCGATCCCGTTCAACCGGCTTTACACCCGGTCCCATGGATAAAGCGGGTTTCTTGGGGGCTTGTGAAGGGAAGAAATCTATGGTATGATGGAAAAATACGGGACAGTTTGTGTGAAGAAGGGGTGTTGTGATCTTTTGAGGAATGTGAAAAAAGACCTGGAACGGATTCTTTTGCAGGTGCAGAAACCGTCCAGATATACCGGCGGGGAACTGGGGAGTGTTGTCAAGGACCCGGAAAAGGTGGATGTGCGGTTTGCGTTCTGCTTTCCGGACGTTTATGAAGTGGGGATGTCCCACCTAGGCATGAAAATCCTCTATGCGCTGACCAACGCGCGGGAAAACTATTGGTGCGAACGGGTTTTCGCGCCCGACCAGGATATGGAACAGCTCATGCGGGAGCGGGGAATTCCACTTTACGGTCTGGAGAGTCTCGACGCGATCGGGGAGTTCGATTTCATCGGTTTTACCCTGCAATATGAGATGAGTTTTACTGCGGTCCTGAACATGCTCGATCTGGCGGGGCTGGAGGTGCGCTCCAAAGACCGCCGCAACCTCTGGCCGGTGGTGGTAGCGGGCGGCCCCTGCGCCTGCAACCCGGAGCCGGTCGCCGATTTTATCGACCTGTTTATCCTCGGGGAGGGGGAGGAGGTCAACCTCGAACTGATGGACCTCTATCTCGTCTGCAAAAAAGAGGGATGTTCCAAGCAGGAGTTCCTGCGGCGCGCGGCACAGATTGAAGGGATTTATGTCCCGTCCCTCTACGAGGTGCGCTATCATCCGGACGGGACGGTCGCCGCAGTTGCTCCGCAGGAGGGTGCGCCTGCGGTCGTACACAAACGGATCATCCGCGATCTGGACAAGGTGTTCTATCCTGAAAATTTTGTGGTGCCGTTTACGCAGGCGGTGCACGACCGCGCGATGGTCGAGGTGCTGCGCGGCTGTATCCGGGGATGCCGGTTCTGTCAGGCCGGGTTTATCTATCGCCCTTTCCGCGAAAAGCAGGAAGACACGATTAACCGCAATGCGCACACGCTCTGCGACAATACCGGTTATGACGAGGTTTCCTTGACCTCGCTTTCTACAAGCGATTATTCCCAGCTGGAACCGCTGCTGAACGGGATGCTCACCTGGACCGAGCCGGACGCGGTCAATATCGCGCTTCCCTCCCTGCGGGTGGACAACTTTTCGAAAGAGCTGATCGACCGGGTTGCAGCGGTGCGGAAGTCATCTCTGACCTTTGCGCCCGAGGCGGGCACCCAGCGGATGCGGGATGTTATCAACAAGAATATCACCGAGGAGGAGGTTCTGCGGACCTGCCGGACTGCGTTTGAAGGCGGGTTCACCAATGTAAAGCTCTATTTTATGCTAGGGCTCCCAACCGAGACAGACGAGGATGTGGAGGGGATCGTCCATCTGGCGCAGAAGGTGGTCGACCTGTTCTACCATCTTCCGGATAAGCCGAAGGGCAAAGGGGTCAGCGTGAACGTGTCGGTCGCCTGTTTTGTGCCAAAGCCATTCACCCCATTCGAGTTTGAACCGCAGGATACGATGGAAAATCTGCGCCGCAAGCAGAAAATCCTGCTCGAAACAGTGCGTTCCCGCAAGATTAACGTCAAATACCACGACAGCCCGACCAGCTTTCTGGAAGCGGTGCTCGCGCGCGGCGACCGCAGGCTCTGCCCGATGGTGGAATACGCTTGGCGGAGCGGTTCCAAGCTGGATGGCTGGAACGATTATTTCCGGATGGAGCGCTGGGAGGATGCGGCGGAGGTATGCGGAATCGACCTCGCGTTCTATGCCAACCGAACCCGCAGCTATGATGAAATCATGCCGTGGGACCACCTTGATTACGGGGTGAGCAAGGCGTTCCTGATCCGTGAGAATGAGCGGGCGCATCAGGACGCCACAACCCCGCACTGCCGGAATCACTGCGCGGGATGCGGGGCAAACCGTCTGTTAGGGGGTGCATGTTTTGGCTGAACTGTTTCAGACGACCGTCCGGGTGTTCTGGAAGAAGGAAGGCCGGATAAAATACATCTCCCACCTCGATATCAACCGCTGTATGGCGCGTGCGCTCAAACGGTCGCGGCTCCCGGTCTGGCACACGCTCGGGTTTAACCCGCACATCTATACCACCTTCGCCCTGCCGCTTGCGCTCGGCTATGAGAGCGAGTGTGAATCGGTCGATTTCCGGTTGACCGAGCAGGTTCCGATGCAGGAGGTGGTCGACCGGCTGAATGCGGTGTTCCCTGAAGGGATGGCCGCTTACCATGCGGCTCCGGCGGTGCAGAAACCGGAGGCGATCTGCTGGGCCGATTACCGGATCATCCAGGAGTTTGACCATATCCCTGCGGAACAGGCTGCCCGGACGCTCTCCGACTGGTGCGCGCGTCCTGCGCTGCCCGTCCTGAAAAAGACAAAAAAAGGGGAACGGATGGTTGATGTCAAGCCGTATTTTTCGGTACAGGGGGTAGAGGCACAGAACAATGTCCTGACCCTTTCGGTGCGTGCAGCGGCAGGCGCGTCGCTGAACATCAACCCGACATTGGTGCTCGATACATTTGCCGCCGAGACCGGCACAGCCGCCGGCTGGCAGAGGGTGGTACGCACCGCCATTCTGGACGGGACGTTCCACGATTTCAGATAAAATGGAGGAAAAGCGTATGATTACCAGAGCAAACGAGTTGAACACATTTTCCAAGCCGTTTTTTGACGGGAAGGGCGAAGTGCAGATGCGGCAGGTTCTCCAGCCCGAGCAGTTCTGTGGACATGGCCGGCTGTTCAATCAGGTGACGATCCAGCCGGGATGCTCGCTCGGCTGGCATACCCATCAGGGTGAGAGTGAGACCTATTTCCTGCTTCAGGGCAAGGGGCTGTACAGCGACAATGGAAAAGAGGTCGAGCTGGAAGCCGGCGACTGCGCCTACTGCCCGAGCGGAGAGGGCCACAGCATCGAAAATATCGGTTCGGAGCCGCTGGTATTTATGGCTCTGATTGTCAATGCATAAAATTTTGTGCGGCCAAGGAAAAAATGCTTGCTTTTTTTGGCGCGATATGGTAGACTAGCTATTGCATGTAATGGACGTTGTGATCCTGCAACGGGTCTTCATGCCCAGCCAACCGGCTGCACATGTAAGCCAGACAGTCCTCTGCCGTGTGTTCGGGAATGAATGTCTGATAAAATTTAGGAGGAACAGTATGGACGCTTTAAAGCAGATTGCAAGCGAGTGCATCAAAGCAGAGATGCCCAAAGTCGAGATCGGTGACACCGTGAAGGTGCACGTCTGGATCAAAGAGGGCGAGAAGAAGAGAGTTCAGGTTTTTGAGGGCACCGTGATTGCGAAGAAACACGGCGGCATCTCCGAGACTTTCACCGTCCGCCGGGTGGCACATGGCTGCGGAGTTGAGAGGGTTTTCCCGATCCACTCCCCCAATATCGAAAAGGTGGATCTGGTCCGCAAAGGCCGTGTCCGCCGCAGCAAGCTCTACTATCTGCGTGACCGCGTTGGTAAGGCTGCCAAGGTCAAGGACATCATCCGCTAATCTGATTCTGATGCAAAAAAGCAGCCGCGATTTCTGCGGCTGCTTTTCCTTTTAAATGCGGCAGATAACAGGCCCTGGTTCCGGGCATCTTAATAATCGAAACAGTGGAAAAACTTTTTTTGATTTTTCAGGATGCGGAAAGGCGGTGCAGAGGATGAGCGGTTCATCCCGGCGTAAAAAGACGTTTCATTACGGGATCAGGCGTTCGCTCAACTGGATTTCGGCGCGGCGCACCCGCAGGAGGGAATTATTTGACTGGGTGGAATCCTGTGTGGATGCCCTCGTCCTGATTCTGCTGGCGTTCGTTTTTCTGGTGCGTACTGCTACCGTTTCCGGTTCCTCGATGGTACCGACCCTGCATGACCGGGAGCGGCTGCTGCTCTGGCAGGCGGGCTATCATGACCCGCAATATGGGGACATCGTGGTGGTTGACCGCACTGGGACCGGGGAAACACCGGTCATCAAGCGGGTGATCGGACGTGCGGGTGACCGGATTGACATTGACTTTTCAGCGGGCGAGGTGCGGCGCAATGGGGAGCTGCTTGACGAGCCGTATATTTACGAGCCGACCCACGCTTTCCGGGATGTGGATTTTCCGGCTGTTGTGCCCGATGGGACGGTTTTTGTGCTGGGGGATAACCGTAACCACTCGCTCGACAGCCGGGACAGCTCGATCGGCATGGTAGACCTGCGTCAAATCATGGGCAAGGCAGTATTTCGGCTTTACCCGTTTGAGGCGGCAGGCTGTATCGGGTGAAAAGTATGACAAGGAAGGGTATGACAGCGATGGAAAAAAAGGAGGGCCAGATCAGCGAGCTTTATGAGCTTGTGGAGTCGTTTGTCTGGATGTTGGGGGTGCTGTTGGTGGTCTGCTGTTTTTTTGTGCGGACCGCTACGGTGGACGGTGGGTCGATGTTCCCGACGCTGGAGGATCGCGAAAACCTGCTGTTGCAGGTGGCAGGATGTGGGAACGCCTCCTATGGTGACATCCTTGTGGTCAACGCGCCCGATCTTGCAGAAAAGGTGATTATCAAACGGGTGGTCGGTCTTGCCGGAGACACGATCGAGATTGATTTTGATACCGGTGAGGTGCGGCGCAACGGGGAGCTGCTTGATGAGCCATATATCAACGAGCCGACCTGGACCTGGGAGGGGGTTGACTTCCCGGTACAGGTGCCGGAAGGGCATCTGTTTGTGCTGGGGGATAACCGCAACCATTCCAAGGACAGCCGCTCCCCTGATATTGGGATGGTAGATGTCCGGGAGATCATCGGGCGGGCCTTTTTCCGCCTGACGCCGTTTGCCAGGGTGGGCAGTATCAACTGAAGGAGTTCGGAGATGGAACAACAGGAAAATCCGCTGCTCGAGCTTTACGAGTGGCTGGAATCGGGGATCGTGACAGTGGTGGGAATGCTGCTGCTCTTCACCCTGATAGTGCGTCCGGCGACGGTCAACGGTCCGTCGATGATGAAAACCCTGCACGACGGAGACCGGCTGATCCTACAGCAGGCGGGATACCACGACCCGCAGTATGGGGACATCGTGGTGATCGACCGCACCGGCACCGGGGAACCGGCGATTGTCAAACGGGTGATCGGGCGGGCAGGGGACACGATCGACATTGATTTTACCGCACATACTGTCCGGCGCAATGGGGAACTGCTCGACGAGCCATATGTCAATGAGCCGACCGAGCTTGGTTATGATGTGGAGTTCCCGGTGACGGTGCCGGAAGGGTGCATCTTTGTGCTGGGGGACAACCGCAACAATTCGCTCGACAGCCGCGCCTCCGAGATCGGGATGGTGGATGTCCGGCGGGTGATGGGCAAAGCGGTCTTTCGTTTTTTCCCATTTGGGAAGATTGGCGGCGTGTCCTGAATACTGGGAAGGAGTTTTAGCATGGAAGAATTGGAACAGACCCCAAACCAGCCGATGGCGCCGTTGCCATCGATCCAGTGGTTTCCTGGGCATATGACCAAAACCCGCCGGCTGATGGAGAAAAGCCTCCGCCTGGTGGACTTGGTGGTGGAGCTGACCGATGCGCGGATTCCCGCATCCAGCCGCAATCCGGAGATCGACCGGCTGGTAGGGAACAAACCCCGGGTGCTTCTGCTTAACAAGTGCGATTCCGCAGACGAGTCTGCAACCTCAAAATGGCTTGCCTGTTATGCGAAGCAGGGCATCCCGGCGATTGCGACCGATTGCCGCAGCGGCAAGGGATTAAAAGCGTTTCTGCCGCTTGTCCGGCAGACCCTTTCGGAGCAGCTCGCGCGCCGCGCCGCCCGCGGGATGGCCGGACAGCCGATCCGCATGATGATTGTCGGGATTCCAAATGTGGGCAAGTCCTCGCTGATTAACCGTCTGGCGGGTTCGCGCCGCACCAAGGTGGAGGATCGTCCAGGTGTGACACGGGGCCGGCAGTGGGTGTCGCTCGAGGGCGGGATCGAGCTGCTTGATATGGCGGGTATCCTCTGGCCCAAGTTCGAGGACCCGCTGGTTGGGGAGCGGCTGGCGTTCACCGGCGCGGTCAAGGACGATGTCCTCGACATCGAACTGTTGGCGATGCGGCTGCTCCTGCTGCTTCAGGAGGAATATCCTGACCTGCTTGCGCGGCGGTATAAATTCCGGGAGGGGGAAGCGGACGGTTTGGATGCATATGCGCTGCTGGAACTGGTTGGACGCCGGCGCGGTATGCTGGTTTCGGGCGGCGAGGTCAATACAGAACGGGCGGCAATCACTGTTCTGGACGAGTTCCGGAGCGGGAAGATGGGCCGTCTGACCCTCGAGCTTCCGCCGCGTTCCTGAATTCTGATGTCAGGGGGCGCCCGCCAAGCCTACTTTTTGCCGCTGTTAAAGATATGCACTGGCAAATCGGGGAAACTGTTTCGATGAAAAATCCGTTCTGGGCAGATGGAAGGTGTGGAGATGTACGAATACGAACAGGAAGCCTATGCGCAGGGATTTCGGGCGGTCTGCGGGGTGGATGAGGCAGGCCGCGGCCCGCTGGCGGGCGACGTTTACGCAGCGGCGGTGATCCTGCCGCAGGGGTTGGAAATTCCGGGGATTGACGATTCCAAAAAGCTCTCCGCCAAAAAGCGCGAACAGCTTTACGAGCAGATCTGCACACAGGCAGCGGCTTACTGCATCTCCTCGGCGACCGTCGAGGAGATCGACCGGCTGAACATCCTGCAAGCATCCATGCTGGCAATGCGCCGGGCGGTTGCGGGGCTTTCCATATGTCCTGATCTTGCGCTGGTTGACGGGAACCGGGACCCGGCCTTCCCGGACGGGCTTGCCTGCCGGACGATCGTCCACGGGGATGCCAGATCAGGCTCGATCGCGGCAGCGTCGATTCTGGCGAAGGTCGCGCGGGACCGGTATATGAAGGCATTGGATGCCAAATATCCCGCCTATGCATTCTCCAAGCACAAAGGCTATGGAACAAAGCTCCATTATCAGATGTTGGATGAGAATGGGGTATCCCCGGTCCACCGCCGGACGTTCCTGAAAAAATGGGAAGCCGGGAGATAGCGGGATGGCGACAACGCGTCAGCGGGGGGCACTGGGGGAAGCGTTTGCCTGTGCGCGCCTGCTTGAGGACGGATATCGTATTCTGGAACGCAACTGGCGCAGCGGCAAAAGCGAAATCGACCTAATCGCCCAGAAAGGGAATGTGATTGCATTCATCGAGGTAAAGACCCGCGCTCAGGATGGGTGGTGCACACCGTCACAGGCGCTGACCCGCAGCCAGCAGCGGCGGATCATACTGGCGGCGGTGGCATATCTGCGGGGAAAGGGCATATACAATACAGGGATGTTCCAGCCGCGGTTCGACCTGTTCGAGGTTGTGACCGCCTGTGCTGGTTCGCCCGAGGTGGTGCGGTACCGTCATCTGACGTCCGCCTATGATACGGAGGGGTTTGATGTTTTTATTTGATCTGCACTGTGACACGATCGGGCGGCTGCACGACAACATCTGTCTCAAACCGGGGGAGGGTTCATTCCTGTCTGAAGGGGTATTTCTGACCGAGGGGAGTCTCCCCAAAACGGACACGCTGCTGCACAACCACGGGCATCTTGCGCTCGACCGGATGGCAGGGATCGACTGGTGCCAGTGTTTTGCGGTCTTTATGCCGGACCAATACCGGGGCCCGGACGCGGTCGCCTATTTTGAGAGCTGTTACCGGTATTTTCAGACCCAGCTTGCGCAAAATGCCGGCCGGCTGGCGCAGGTGCAGACGGTCGGACAGCTGAAATCCGCGCTTTCGGACGGCAAAGCTGCCGCCATGCTGACGGTAGAAGGCGGTTCCGCTCTGGGCGGTGACCTCTCGCGGATAGGCAGGCTGGCGGAATGCGGGGTCCGGGTGGTGACGCTGACCTGGAACGGCGAGAATGAACTGGCGAGCGGCAGTGCAACCACCCATGGATTTTCGGGATTTGGACGGGAAGCGGTGGCTGAGATGGAGCGGGCCGGGATTGTCGCGGATGTCTCCCACCTGAACGACCGGGGATTTGAAGAGCTGGCGGGGTTTGCGCGCCGCCCGTTCATCGCGACCCACAGCAACGCCCGGTCGGTACAGAACCATCCCCGCAACCTGACCGACGACCAGTTCCGCCATATCGTTTCCATCGGCGGGCTCGTAGGGCTGAACTTCTGTGTCCGTTTCCTCTCGAATGACCCCGACCCGGCATTCCCGCGGCTGGCGGCGCATCTGGAGCGGTTTCTCCGGCTGGGTGGGGAGGATGTGGTTGCGCTTGGCTCCGACTTTGATGGATGTGATGTCCCCTCCTGGCTCGGCTCCGGGGAAAAATTCCCGGACCTCTACCGGGAGGTCTGCGGCGGGTTCGGGCAGGGGATCGCCGACAAGCTGTTCTTTACCAATGCGGCAGACTTCTTTGCGCGCTGGGAAGGGGGGATGTAAATGGCGGTCTACACGATCAGCGATCTGCACCTCTCCCTTTCGGGGGACCATTCGATGGATGTGTTTCCGGGATGGCAGGGGTATGTCGAGCGGATCGAGCAAAACTGGCGGGAACACATCACGGATGCAGATACGGTGGTGCTTCCCGGCGATACCTCATGGGGGCTTTCCCTGGAGGAGTCGCTCGCGGACTTCGCTTTCATTGACCGCCTCCCTGGGAAAAAAATCCTGCTCAAGGGGAACCATGATTACTGGTGGACCACAAAAAACAAGATGGAGCGTTTTTTTTCAGAACATGGATTAAATTCCCTGCAAATTCTCCATAATAACAGCGTTGTGGTAGAAGGAATGGCGATCTGCGGTTCGCGGGGCTGGCTGTTCGAGACAGGCGAGGCGTTTGACGCGAAGATCATCAATCGGGAGGCGATCCGGCTCGAGCTTTCGCTCGCCGAGGCGGAAAAAATAGGGCAGCCGCCGGTTGTATTCCTGCACTATCCGCCAGTCTATGGAGAAAATGAGTCCCCGCAGATTCTGGATGTGCTTTGCAGGCACCGGGTTTCCCGCTGCTATTACGGCCATATCCATGCCGCGGGCTGCCGCTATGCAGTCGAAGGGCGGTATCTGGGCATCCATTTCCGGCTGGTGAGCAGTGATTTTCTCAGGTTTACCCCGGTTCTGGTGGAATTCCCTGAAGAATTTTCCTGAATTCATAAAAAATCTCTTGGCATTGACGGTTCTATTTGCTATAATATTAAATTGGTGGGCAAAAAGCCCAAATACGTTCCTCCATGAAAAGTGGCAGGAGCAGTTTAAAGTACGTTTTCAGGAGGAAGTATAAAATGGCAGTTATTTCCCAGAAAGTAAATGATGACAAACGTGTGGAACTGACAATTTCGGTCGGTGCAGAAGAGTTCGGCAAGGCGATTGACGCTGCTTACAGAAAAAATGTCAAACGGATGCAGGTGCCGGGATTCCGGAAAGGAAAGGCCCCCCGCAAGATGATTGAAAAGATGTACGGCGAGGGCGTTTTCTTTGAGGACGCGATTAACAGCACCTATCCGAAGGCATATCAGGCGGCAATCATTGAAACCGGTATCAAACCGGTCGACCGCGCGGACATTGAGGTGGAGGATGCTTCCGCCGCTGAGGGCTATATCTTTAAGGCAACGGTTGCGGTCAAGCCGGAAGTCAAGGTTGCGGATTATAAGGGCCTCAAGGTCGAGAAGGTTGTGCGCACTGCGACCGATGAGGACGTCGATGCGGAGATCAAGCGGATGCAGGAGCAGAACGGCCGGATGATTACCGTTGAAGGCCGCGCAGCTCAGACCGGCGATACCGCAGTCATTGATTTTGAGGGGTTCCTGGACGGTGTCGCGTTCGAAGGCGGCAAAGGGGAGTCCCACCCGCTCCAGCTCGGCTCCAACAGCTTTATTCCCGGATTTGAGGAGCAGGTCGCGGGCCATAATGCCGGTGATGCGTTTGATGTGAATGTCACCTTCCCGGAGGATTATCACGCGGAGGAGCTGAAAGGCAAAGCGGCAGTGTTCAAATGTAAGCTGCATGAGATCCGCGCCAAAGAGCTGCCCGAGCTGGATGATGAGTTTGCGAAGGATGTCAGTGAATTTGACACACTCGGCGAGCTGAAAGCAGACCTCAAGAAGAAACAGCAGGAGCGTCTGGATGACCAGAGCCAGACCGAGGTTGAAAACAAGCTGATGGAGATGGTTTCGAACAGCATGGAGGCGGATATCCCGGCGTGCATGTACGAGAACCGCATTGATGATATGGTGCAGGAGTTCGATTACCGTTTGCAGGCGCAGGGCCTCAACCTGCCGACCTATCTGAAGTATGCCGGCAAGGAGATGAGTGAGTTCCGGGATGGGTTCCGGCAGGAGGCGGAGTCTCAGGTAAAGGTCCGTCTGGCGCTTGAGAAGATTGTTGAGCTGGAAGGGATCGAGGTTTCGGATGAGGAACTGGAGGAAGAGCTGAAAGACATCGCGAAAGGATACAACACCGATCTTGAGCGGGTCAAGCAGATCGTTCCGTCCTCCGAAGTTTCTCATGGCATCGCGATGAACAAGGCGCTCGACATGATCCGCGAGAGCGCGGAAATTTCCGAAGTCAGCCCCGAAAAAACCGCTGACTGAGCAAGGCACTATCGAGGACAGAGAAAGGGACCGGAAACGGTCTCCCACAAACTCAAAGAGGGAGTCCCTGCCGAGTGATCGCGCAGGTTACATATCAATGCGGCAGTAATGCCGCATTGATATTCTAGCGGCAAGCTGTCCAAATGTGTGGGCAGTATGCTCTGAAACCGTCATTTTGGATTGTAGAGGGATGTTTTGCGGCAGATCCAATCCATCTAGGAGGTAATTCATATGGGCTTAGTGCCAATGGTAGTGGAACAAACAAACAGGGGCGAGCGGTCGTATGATATTTTTTCCCGTTTGCTCAATGATCGGATTGTCATGCTCTGCGACGAGGTGAACGATGCTTCTGCAAGCCTGGTGGTTGCGCAGCTTCTGTATCTGGAAGGACAGGACCCCGACAAGGACATCAGCCTCTACATCAACAGCCCGGGCGGGTCGATCTCCGCGGGCATGGCGATCTACGACACAATGAACTATATCAAATGCGATGTATCAACCATCTGCATGGGCCTGGCAGCCTCAATGGGTGCATTCCTGCTCTCATCGGGCGCGAAAGGCAAGCGTCTCGCCCTGCCCAACTCCGAAATCATGATCCATCAGCCGTCGAGCGGGGTACAGGGGCAGGCGACCGACATGAAAATCCGCACCGACTGGGTGATCCGCACGCGGGAGAAACTGAACCGTATTATGTCGGAACAAACGGGACAGCCGCTTGAGGTGATTGAGCGCGATACCGAACGCGACAATTTTATGACTGCCCAGCAGGCAGTGGATTACGGTCTGGTGGATAAGATCATCGACCATCGTTAAAAGTTGGCATCTGCGTGAAGCCGACGATTTTAGGAGGTGTCACATGGCAAGAATGGAGGATCAAAGGGAACTGCGCTGTTCATTTTGCGGTAAGATGCAGGCGCAGGTACAGCGTTTGATCGCCGGCCCGGGCGTCTGCATCTGCAACGAATGCGTGGAGCTGTGCCAGAGTGTTTTGGATGACGATGCCCCTCCGCAGCGCTCCAGCCGTCACCAGCGGCCGGAGCAGCAACAGATTACTGTATATAAGCCGCGTGAGATTAAAGAAAAACTGGATGAATATGTGATCGGGCAGGACCAAGCGAAGCGTGCGCTCTCGGTCGCGGTCTATAACCACTATAAGCGCATCTATTTCGGGGACATGGGGGATGTTGAGCTGAACAAGTCGAATATCCTTCTGCTCGGCCCGACAGGCGTGGGCAAAACCCTGCTGGCGCAGACCCTCGCGCGGATGCTCAATGTTCCGTTTGCCATCGCGGATGCAACCACCCTGACCGAAGCGGGCTATGTCGGCGAGGATGTTGAAAACATCCTTCTTCGGCTGCTTCAGGCGGCAGATTATGATGTGGAGCGTGCGCAGAAAGGGATTATCTACATCGACGAGATCGACAAGATCACCCGCAAGAGTGAGAACCCTTCGATCACCCGTGATGTTTCGGGTGAAGGTGTGCAGCAGGCACTGCTGAAAATCCTGGAAGGTACGGTTGCGAACGTCCCGCCCGCAGGAGGGCGGAAGCACCCTCAGCAGGAATTTATCCAAATTGACACAAGGGACATCCTGTTTATCTGCGGCGGCGCGTTCGAGGGGATCGAAAAGATCATCGAACGCCGTACAGATAAGAGTTCCCTCGGGTTTGGATCGACCATCAAAGATGCAAAAGCGATCGACCAGCTGGTGCACCAGGTTACGCCGCAGGATTTGATCCGTTTTGGGATGATTCCCGAAATGATCGGGCGCATCCCGCTGATTACTGTCCTCGAAGCACTCGACCGGGAAGCGTTGGTCCGCATCCTCACCGAGCCCAAAAATTCGATCGTCCGGCAGTATCAGCAGTTCTTCAGGCTGGATAACATCGAGCTGGTTTTTGAACCGGAAGCGTTGGAGGCGGTCGCTGACCGCGCGATCGAACGGAAAACTGGAGCACGCGGCCTGCATGCAATCATGGAGGATGTACTGGGAGATTTGATGTACGAGTCACCTTCGGATCATACCATTAAAAAGATTACGATAACCAAAAACTGCGTGACCGAAGAAGAGAAGCCGGTTTGCGAATTCGATCCGGCCCGGCGTCCGCAGAGGCTCCAGATTACAGCAGCCCGGCGTCCGGTCCGTCCTCGCAGGGACAGCGCTTCTTAGAACCTGTTTAGCACCTAAAGTTTTACTCGATTTTTTTCAAAAAATCGCGGGGTCGAGGGGCAGAGCCCCTGCCGCCGCGCGCACGTGGCGGAATGCTTTATCCTGTGAAGCGCTTTTTTCGGGCGAATTGTCGCGAAGCGGCAAGAGGGGGCTTTTTGCAAGAGAAAAAGCCCCCTGCATAAGCAAATACAAAACAGGTTCTTAAATTCGGAAAATAGAAGTTTGGAAGATAAAAACCGTATTGACGCGGGCTGCGTTAATACGGTTTTTATGGAGTGTAGAATCTGTAGCTTTTTAGAATCGTCTCCTGTTTCCAGAGGATGTACAGGGAAATTGGAAGCGGGATTGTAACAAAACTGTTAAAATTCAGAAAAGATCAAAAAAGGGGGTTGATTTTTAGAAAATTTGTATTATTATAATATTAGCACTCGAGAATAATGAGTGCTAAAGCGAGTTTTCAATTTAATTTTTATATTGGAGGAATTGTAATGACAATCAAACCATTGGCAGACAGAGTTGTCACGAAGATGGTAGAGGCCGAGGAGACCACCAAGAGCGGCATCATCCTCGCAGGTTCGGCGAAAGAGAAACCGGAGATCGCGGAAGTGCTGGCAGTTGGGCCGGGCGGCATGGTGGATGGCAAGGAAGTCACCATGACAGTCAAAGTGGGCGATAAGGTGCTCATGAGCAAATATTCTGGAAGCCAGGTCAAGGTGGACGGGGAAGAATATACCATTCTTCGTCAGGGCGACATCCTCGCGATCGTGGAATAAGCCTGTCTCAGTCAATTTTTTATGGAATGAAAGGAAGATGAACCATTATGGCAAAAGTAATTGCTTACGGCGAGGAAGCCAGAAAGTCGCTTCAGGCCGGTATTGATAAACTCGCGGATACTGTTAAGATTACCCTTGGCCCCAAAGGGCGCAACGTGGTTCTGGATAAGAAGTTCGGCGCCCCGCTGATTACCAATGACGGTGTGACGATCGCGAAAGAGATCGAGCTGGGCGACGCGTTCGAGAATATGGGCGCACAGCTGGTGAAAGAGGTTGCAACCAAGACTAACGACGCAGCCGGCGACGGTACCACCACCGCAACCCTGCTGGCACAGGCGCTCGTCCGCGAGGGAATGAAGAATGTCGCTTCCGGTGCAAACCCGATGATCGTAAAAAAAGGCATGGCGAAAGCTGTGGATGCTGCGGTTGAGGCGATCAAGGAGAATTCCAAGAAGGTCAAAGGCAGCGAGGACATTGCCCGCGTTGGTTCGGTTTCTTCGGGTGACGAGTTTATCGGCAAACTGATTGCGGAAGCGATGGAGAAAGTTTCGGCTGATGGCGTTATCACAATTGAAGAGTCCAAGACCGCCGAGACCTATACCGAGGTAGTCGAAGGAATGCAGTTCGACCGCGGCTACATCACCCCGTATATGGTCACCGATACCGAGAAGATGGAAGCAGTTCTGGATGACGCTTACATCCTGATCACCGACAAGAAGATTTCCAACATCCAGGAAATCCTGCCGTTGCTCGAGCAGGTGGTTCAGGGCGGCAAAAAGCTGTTGATTATCGCTGAGGATGTCGAGGGCGAGGCACTCTCCACCCTGATCGTTAACCGCCTGCGCGGTACCTTCACCTGTGTTGCAGTCAAGGCTCCGGGCTTCGGCGACCGCCGGAAAGATATGCTCCGTGATATTGCGATCCTCACCGGCGGCGAGGTCATCAGCGAGGAGCTGGGTCTCGAACTGAAAGATACCCAGTTCAGCCAGCTCGGACGTGCACGTCAGGTCGTGATCCAGAAAGAGAACACGATCATCGTTGATGGCTCAGGCGACAGCAAGGAGATCAAAGATCGGGTCAACCAGATCCGCGCACAGATCGAAACCACGACCAGCGATTACGACAAAGAGAAGCTGCAGGAGCGCCTGGCAAAACTGGCGGGCGGTGTCGCGGTTATCAAGGTCGGTGCAGCGACTGAGATCGAGATGAAAGAGAAGAAACTCCGCATTGAGGATGCGTTGGCTTCGACCAAGGCGGCCGTAGAGGAAGGCATCGTTGCAGGCGGCGGTATCGCTCCGCTGAACGCGACTGCGGCGGTTGAGAAACTGATCCCGACCCTCGACGGTGACGAGAAAACCGGTGCAAAGATCGTCCTGCGCGCGCTGGAGGAGCCTGTCCGCCAGATCGCTGCGAATGCCGGCATGGAAGGTTCGGTCATCATTGACACGATCAAGCGTTCCGAGAAGGTTGGCTATGGCTTCGATTTCTACAAAGAGACTTACGGCGATATGATCGAACTCGGCATCGTAGATCCGACCAAGGTTACCAGAAGCGCAATCCAGAATGCGGCTTCGGTTGCAGCGATGGTTCTGACCACCGAATCGCTGGTTGCTGACGAGAAAGAGGAGAATCCGGCTCCTGCAATGCCTGCTGGCGGCATGGGCGGCATGTACTGATTTGAGAAAATAAGAGCTTTCGACCCCCTGCATCGTTCTGGTGCAGGGGTTTACTTTTATGATGGATTGTGCTAATATAGAAAAGTTAATCTTGAAATCTGTAGACATGCCATGACAGAAAGGAATGAGAAGATGGAGGCAAGAAAAGAGAACAAGATGGGCACTATGCCGGTTAGCAGGCTGCTCATCAGTATGTCGCTCCCAATCATGATTTCGATGCTGGTGCAGGCGATGTACAACATCGTAGACAGTATTTTTGTGGCGCAGGTGAGCGAGAATGCCCTGACTGCGGTTTCTCTGGCATTTCCGGTTCAAAACCTGATGATCGCGGTATCGGTGGGTACCGGTGTGGGTATCAACTCGCTGCTCTCCCGCAGGCTGGGGGAACGCAATTTCGAGGACGCGAATGCTACCGCGGAAAATGGGCTTGTCCTGGCGGTCATCAGCGCGGCATTGTTTGCCCTGTTTGGCGGGCTGTTTTCAGAGCAGTTCTTCCGGCTGTTTACCCAGACCAAGGAGATTGTCGAGATGGGGACCGGTTATCTTACCATCTGCACAGTGTTTTCCTTCGGGATTTTTTTACAGGTCACAGCCGAGCGGATCATGCAGTCGACAGGCAACACGATCTACAATATGATTACACAGGGGATCGGCGCGATCACCAATATTATCCTTGACCCGATCCTGATTTTTGGTCTGTACGGGATGCCCGCGATGGGCGTCAACGGTGCGGCGGCCGCAACCGTGGTGGGACAGATTCTGGCGATGGTGCTTGGTCTGCTCTTCAACGTCCTGTTCAACCATGACGTCAGGATCAGCTTCAAAGGGTTCCGTCCCAACCTGCGCATTATCCGGGAAATCTATAAGGTCGGTGTGCCTTCGATCATTATGCAGTCGATCGCAACCGTCATGACAATCGGGATGAACAAAATCCTGATTCCCTTTACCGAAACAGCGGTTTCGGTGTTCGGCGTCTATTTCAAGCTGCAGAGCTTTGTCTTTATGCCGGTGTTCGGACTGACCAATGGGCTGGTGCCGATCGTGGCTTATAACTATGGAGCGCGCAAAAAGGAACGGATCATTCATGCGGTCAAGGATGCGGCGCTCTATGCATTCAGCATCATGGCATTGGGTTTGCTGATCTTTCAGACAATGCCGGTGCAGCTCCTGCGGATGTTCAAAGCCTCCGATTCGATGCTGGCCATCGGTGTGCCTGCCCTGCGGCTGATCAGCATCAGCTTTTTGGGGGCGGGCGTATCGATCGTCTTTTCGTCGGTTTTCCAGGCGGTCGGGAACGGCGTGCTCAGTCTGGTGACTTCGGTTGCGCGCCAGCTGATCGTTATTCTGCCGGTGGCGTGGCTGATGGCGCGCGAGTTTGGCCTGAATGCGGTCTGGTTGTCGTTCCCGATCGCGGAGGCGGTTTCTCTGCTGCTTTCGTTGATCTTCTACCACCATGTCTATCAGACGATGATCGAACCGCTTTTCGAGGAAGAGCCTGCGTGAGCACAGGACAGATGAAGAAAAAAGAAATGTAATGCTGGAGGAAAAGTGGGGGGATTTCGCGTGGAGAATCAGGTCAGATTGTGCTGCCCCTGTTTGTTTGGGCTGGAAAGTGTACTTTCGTTTGAGATTAAAAAGATCGGCGGAGAAAATTTGGAGGTGACGGATGGCCGCATCTTTTTTGATGGGGACCTTTCGATGGTCGCGCGCGCGAACCTCTGGCTTCGCACCGCCGAACGGGTGGGAATTGTAATCGGCAGGTTCCGCGCGGAATCGTTTACCGAGCTGTTCGACCAGACTGCGGCCCTCCCTTGGGAACGGTTCATCGGTGTGGACGACCGGTTTCCGGTGAAAGGTTCGTCGCTCAATTCCAAACTGCACAGTGTCCCGGACTGCCAGAAGATTGTCAAACGGGCGATCGTGCGGAGGTTTGAGCAGGTCTATCACCAAAGCCTGTTCAACGAGACGGGTGCACTTTATCAGGTGCAGTGCTCTATCTATAAGGATATGGTAACCCTCCTGCTTGATACGACCGGTGCGGGCCTGCATAAACGCGGCTACCGCAGCAATGCGAATGAAGCGCCGATCAAAGAGACGCTCGCAGCCGGGATCGTCGATCTGGCGCGGGTGCGCGGGGATTCGCTGGTCTATGATCCGATGTGTGGTTCAGGTACATTGGTGATCGAAGCGGCGATGAAGGCGCTGAACATCGCGCCGGGCATCCGCCGCAGGTTCACCGCGCAGGACTGGCGGTGTTTTCAGGATGGCATCTTTGAGCGGGAACGGCGGGAAGCAGTTGCGCAGGTGCGGCGGGATGCTGCATTCTTGGCTTACGCTTCGGACAACGATCCAGAATCGGTTCGTCTGACGCAGGAGAACGCCGTCAAAGCCGGGGTAGCCTCCCGGATCAAGGTGAAGCGGGCGGACCTCTCGGACTTCCGTCCGCTGGACACCGAACGGCCAGGAATTGTGCTGACCAATCCGCCTTATGGGGAGCGTCTGCTTGACTTACAGGAGGCGGAACAGATCTGCCGCACGATGGGGGAGGTCTTTGTTCCCGGAGACCGAACCGGTTACTATATCATCAGCCCGCACGACTCGTTTGAAGAGCTGTTCGGGCGGCCTGCCGCCCGCCGCCGGAAGCTCTACAACGGTTCGATTCGCTGCCAGCTTTTCATGTATTTCCAGAAGCCGGACAAGCACCCACATAAACCAACGGAATCCAACCATTAACGGGAAAACAGTACCCGCCTGTCAGGCAGAGAACCCTGACAGGCGGGTGCATTTCTTGTCCCCCTTCTGCATAGATTGAAACAAAGGGAAGAAAAGGGGAGTATGCAGGATGGCAGAACGGAGAGCGCGCCGGAGGATTCCAGGACGGGACAGACAGCAGGATACAGGAGCAGGGCTGCTTTTGGGGCAGATTGTGATCTGTGCGGCAGCGGTAGCGGTGGCACTGGGGCTATCCACAGCGAACCCAATGCAGGCTGCGGCCGTTTCTCCAAAGATTCAGCTGCTGATGACCGCAGAAAAGGTCACACTGCCGGAACAGGCGGTCATAGCGGCAAAGGAACAGGGGGAGATGCTTTGGAACCGCACCCGTGAAACCGTTCTTGGATGGATCGAACTACTGCTGCGCGACAACCGGCATCCCGCTGCTGTACAGGAGACAGCCGGGGAGGAGCTGAACGGCGTGGGCGGCTGGACGGGGACTGACGACCAGTCCCACCTTCCTGCATCCTGTTCCCTCGCGCCGCTGTTCTGTTCCGCACAGGTGGAACCGCCGGTCAGCGGGCGGGTGACCTCGTTTTATGGGTTCCGCATCCATCCGCTGACCGCGGCAGACGACTTTCATCGGGGGCTGGATATTGCGGCGCCATCTGGCGCAGGGATTCATACCCCGCTTCCCGGCAGAGTGGCCGAGATTGGGGAATCGGCGATCTATGGCAACTATGTCACGCTGGATCATGGAAATGGCTGCCAGACCACCTACTGCCACTGTGCGGAGATTATCGCGGAGCAGGGGGCCAACCTGCGCAAGGGGGAGCTGATCGCGCGGGTGGGAAGTACGGGAATTTCGACCGGCCCGCATCTGCATTTTGAGGTGCAGAAAAATGGGGTTTATTTTAATCCTGCATGGGTCGTGGATGGGATGGAAGGCTATGGAATTTAGAGCAGGCGGGACAAGGGTGTCCTTTTCATTCGGTTTTTTCGCGGTACTCGCGGTTTATATGCTGGTCGACCGGGAAGGGATTGGGCTTCCTGCACTTGCAGCGGTTGTCCTGCACGAGAGCGGGCATATCGTCCTGATGCGGTTGACTGGTTATCAGATTCCGGAGATGCGGTTCAGCCCGTTTGGAGTGCAGATCGAGCGTTGGGGGCTTTTGCCGGACGGGCGGGAAGCGGCGGTCTATCTCGGAGGCGTGCTCGCGAATCTGCTTACCGGAGGAATCGTCTGGCTGTTCTGCGGCTGGAATCTGTTTACCATCGTGAGCCTGGGCTTGATCCTGTTCAATCTGCTTCCGGTCGGCCGGCTGGACGGTGGACAGCTCCTGCGGCTGGCATTGGGACGGGGCTGCTCTCCCGAACACGCCGATCGCCTGCAAAAATGGATTGGATTTCTGGTGCTGACACCGCTTTTCGCCTATGGATTTTACCTGGCTGCACAGGGAAACTACACCCTCCTGCTGACAGCGGGCTATCTAGCGGTTACCCTTCTGCGTGGTTGACAGGAGGGCTTTCTTTTTCGTCTTTTTTCGGAGAGGGGGCGGTCAGGCGAACAGAGGTGAAAACGCAGATCAGGAGATAAACGGTCAGGGCGCTTCCCCACTCCAGGAAGGCCAGGTGGGGCCTGGGATACAGCCGCCAAAGGGCTGTCACAGCCATATGGACTGGGGAATAGGCGAAAAACCAGACTGAAATTCGGTAAAACAGTCCGCGGGAGTCCTGCACTGCGCGGGTACCGAAATATGCGAGAAAACCGGCTTCAAAGGCAATCACTCCGACGAGATTCAGCGTCAGACCAATCCAAACCATCAGTTCGGACTGAATGAACCGTCCTATCAGCCCGCACAGGCACGCGAGCGACTGCATCCCGACCAGCAGCAGGACTGCCGCCTGCTGTTTCTGTTTTGTGTACCGGCTGATTTGGTCCTCGGCTACGTCCGGGGGTTCCGGCTCGCTGTCATTCAGCAGGAAATCGACGGTCACACCAAACCGTTTGCTGATCCGTAGCAGGTTCGGCGCGTCGGGAAGCGCTGTACCCATCTCCCAACGGGAGACAGCCTGTCTCGACACTTCCAGATGTGCGGCCAGATCCTCCTGGGACAGCCCTTCCCGTTTCCGCAGATGTAGGAGTTTTTCTGCAAAGTTCATTCAAAACACCTCCGAGCTGATTTCCCTCATTATATCATTTTCCTGTATTTTGTCTACCGCATCGACTTTACATTCCCGCAACCGGATGTAACATCTGTGCCATGCCAGAAAAATACGGTAAAAAACAAAGAAATTCAGCGCTTGAACAGAGAATACGCCTTGAATTTACCTGCACTCTCCGATATAATAGAAAAATAACCTGTAAATCTGCCTATATTGGAGGAAAAGATACATGCGCAAGCAACTGGAAAAGGTTTACGATCCCAAACAGGTCGAGGACAGAACCTATCAATTTTGGATGGACGGCAACTACTTCCATGCAGAAGTGGACCCCAAAAAGGAGCCGTATACCATCGTTATCCCGCCGCCTAACATTACTGGACAGCTCCACATGGGACATGCCCTTGACGAAACCTTTCAGGACATCCTGATCCGCTGGCGCAGGATGCAGGGGCGCAGTGCGCTCTGGCTGCCGGGGACCGACCATGCTTCGATCGCGACCGAGGCGAAGATCGTCGAGGCGATGCGCGCCGAAGGGCTGACCAAAGAGGGGATTGGCCGGGAGAAGTTCTTAGAACGCGCATGGGAATGGAAAAAACAGTATGGCGGGCGGATTGTCAGCCAGCTGAAAAAGTTGGGTTCCTCCTGCGATTGGGAACGTGAGCGGTTCACGATGGATGAGGGCTGCAACAAGGCGGTCAAGGAGGTGTTCGTCAATCTCTATGAAAAGGGCCTGATCTACCGCAGCGAACGGATTATCAACTGGTGCCCCCACTGCAAAACCTCGATCTCCGAAGCAGAGGTCACCTACGAGGAAAAAGCGGGGCACTTCTGGCATATCAATTACCCGATTGTGGGGACTGACCGGATGCTCGAGGTCGCGACCACCCGCCCGGAGACGATGCTCGGCGATACCGCAGTCGCAGTGCATCCGGATGACGAGCGGTACAAGGACCTGATAGGAAAGATGGTTCTGCTGCCGATCGTGAACAAGGAAATTCCGATTATCGCTGATACCTATGTCGAGATGGATTTCGGCACCGGTGTGGTAAAGATTACCCCGGCGCATGATCCGAACGACTTCGAGGTTGGCCTGCGACACAACCTGCCGGTTATCAATGTGCTGAATGAGGATGCGACCATCAACGAGAACGGTGGAAAATATGCTGGCATGACCCGCGAGGAATGCCGTAAAGCGATCGTCTCTGATCTCGAAGCGGGTGGATTCCTCAAAGAGGTGGAGGACTACAGCCACAACGTCGGAAGCTGCTATCGGTGCAGCACCATCATCGAGCCGCGCGTGTCCAAGCAGTGGTTTGTCCGGATGGAGCCGCTTGCCAAGCCCGCTAACGAAGCTGTGCGGGCGGGCAAAACGAAGTTTGTCCCCGAGCGGTTCGACAAAATCTACTTCAACTGGATGGACAACGTAAAAGACTGGTGCATCTCCCGTCAGCTCTGGTGGGGACACCGAATTCCAGCATGGCATTGTGCCGACTGCGGGGAGATCACCGTCTCCAAAGAGGAGGTTCACGAGTGCGCCCACTGCCACAGCGGGAACGTCCATCAGGACCCCGACACCCTTGACACCTGGTTCAGCTCGGCGCTCTGGCCATTTTCGACCCTTGGATGGCCGGACAAAACCGAAGAGCTGAAATATTTCTACCCAACCAACACGTTGGTCACTGCTTATGACATCATCTTTTTCTGGGTTGCGCGGATGATCTTTTCCGGTATTGCACATATGGGGGAGGTTCCGTTTGATACGGTGCTGATCCATGGCCTTGTGCGTGATGCGCAGGGACGCAAGATGTCCAAGAGCCTGGGCAACGGGATCGACCCGCTGGAGATTATTGACCAGTATGGCGCGGATGCGCTCCGCTTTACCCTCGCGACCGGAAACAGTCCGGGCAATGATATGCGTTTCTCGGACGAGAAGGTCAACGCCTCCCGCAACTTTGCGAATAAGCTCTGGAACGCCAGCCGGTTTATCCTGATGAACCTCTCGGACGAGGTGGATGTGGTCAAGTTACCGGATACCCTCACAGTTGAGGACAAGTGGGTACTTTCCAAATACAATACGCTGGTGAAGGATGTCACCGAAAATCTCGAGAAATTTGAACTGGGGATGGCGGTACAGAAGCTCTATGACTTCATCTGGGATATCTTCTGCGACTGGTATATAGAGCTCTGCAAATCCCGGCTGCAAGCGGGTGGAGCATCTTCGCTTGGTGCACAGCAGGTGCTGGTCTATGTCATGGAGGGCACTCTCAAGCTGCTGCATCCGTTTATGCCGTTCATCACCGAGGAAATCTGGCAGGCGCTCCCGCACGAAGGGGAGAGTATCATGGTTTCCGCATGGCCGGTCTATGACCCGTCGCTCGCTTTCGCCAAGGAGGAGGCTGACTTTGAGAAGGTCATGGATGCGATCCGCGCAGTCCGCAACCGCCGCGCCGAGATGAATGTCCCTCCCTCCAGAAAGGCGCAGCTCTGTATCGCCACCGGGGAACCGGAGGTGTTCGAGCAGGGACGCCCGTTCCTCCAGCGGCTGGCGTCCGCTTCTGAGGTGACAGTGGCGGATAGCTTCTCGATGGAAGGTGCGGTTCAGGTCATCACCAATGCGGCGCGCATCTTCATCCCGATGGATGAGCTGGTCGATAAGGAAAAGGAGCTTGCCCGTTTGAACAAGGAGAAGGAGAAGGTGGAGAAGGAGATTGGGGCCCTCTCTAAAAAATTGGATAATCCCGGCTTCGTCTCCAAAGCGCCGGCAGCAGTTGTCGAGGGCGAGCGCGCCAAGCTCCAGCAGCAGAAGGAGCGTCTTGCCCGGATCGAAGAGTCGATCGCGGTATTCCAATAAGCAATCCGCAAGGGTTTCGCCCTCCTGTAAAAAGGCGGGGCGGAACCTTTGTTGCATAAGGGAGATTCTCTATTTCTAAGAAAGGAAGGAAAAGGGTTGAGGCGCTGCATTGTGGCAGCCGGTGTCGTCACACAAACCATCGAAACAAATACAGGAGGAATTTTCCATGACGATACCGGAACAGAAAATCTATCCTCGAACAGGGGATACCCAGACGGTTTATCTGAAAAATGTGATTACCAAGCCCAACATTCTGGTAGGGGAATACAGCATCTACAACGATTTTGAAAACGACCCAACCCGGTTTGAATGTCAGAATGTGCTTTATCATTATCCAATCAACCACGATAGGCTGGTGATCGGGAAATTCTGCTCAATCGCCTGTGGTGCGAAATTTTTATTCAACAGTGCCAACCATACCCTCCGGTCATTATCCACCTACCCGTTTCCCCTGTTTTTCGAAGAATGGGGTTTGCAAAAAGAATGTGTAGCCGATTCCTGGGACAACAAGGGGGACATTGTGATTGGTAATGATGTCTGGATTGGGTATCAGGCAGTCATTCTGGCGGGAGTCACTATTGGGGATGGCGCGATTATCGGCTCCCGCGCGGTTGTAACAAAAGATGTACCAGCATATACCATTGTATGCGGGGTCCCGGCGAAACCGATCCGCCGGCGTTTCCCCGAAACAACGGTACAGAAACTGTTACAGTTACAATGGTGGGACTGGCCGGAGGAGCGGATTGCCGAAAATATCGCGGCAATCCAGTCCGGCAGTATCGAACAGATCGTTTGAGATTGTTTTTAGACCGCGTTGCGGCGGTAGTCAAAAGATCATGACGAAAAAGTTTTGCCAGACTTTTCAAAGGCGGCGGGGGCTCTGCCCCCGCTCCCGCAATTTTTCGATTTTGAACAGGTTCTTAGGGGGAAAACAATGAGCAAATATAAGGCATTGTGGGAATATGTGCAGGGCACAGGCAGCCCGTCTTTGAAATTGACATTTGCGGAAATACAGGAGATTGCCGGAGTGCGGATGGACCACTCTTTCCTAAGTTACAAAAAAGAACTGAGCGAATACGGTTATCAGGTTGGGAAAATCTCGATGAAGGAGCAGACGGTTCTTTTTAACAAGACCGGCTGACAGGCTCCATCTTCTAAAGGGGGTTACTATGGACTATCAGGAAGCTTTGGATTACATCCATTCCCACAAGCGGTTCCGCGCGAAACCCGGTCTCGAGCGGATGCGGGAACTGCTCGCCTTTCTTGGCAACCCGCAGGAACAGCTTTCGTGCGTGCATATAGCGGGCACCAACGGCAAAGGCTCGACCGTTGCGATGATTGCAAGCGTCCTGCGGGCAGCAGGTTATAAAACCGGTATGTATATTTCGCCGTACGTGCTGGAATACCGGGAGCGGATACAGGTAAATGGCGAGATGATCCCGCAAGATGCGCTGGTGCGACTGGTCGAGCGGATACAGCCGTTTGCCGAACAGGCGGGGGAACTCACCGAGTTTGAACTGAATACCGCGCTTGCGTTTTGCTGGTTTGCCGAGCAGGGTTGCGGCATTGTCGTTCTGGAAACCGGCCTGGGCGGACGGTTGGACGCCACCAACGTGATTCAACATCCGCTGCTCTGTGTGATTACCTCGATCGGGCTGGACCATACCGAGATTCTTGGGGATACCCTCGCACAGATTGCCGCAGAAAAGTGCGGAATCTGCAAACCGGGGGTGCGTACGGTGGTCAGCGCGCGGCAGGCTCCGGAAGCATTCGAGATCATCCGGCAGCATGTTGTCGGGCGGAATGGTGCAGTGGTGGTCAGCGTGTCCGACTTCGAGCTGGAACAAACGCTTGCGACCGCCCAAATGCGCATTTCGGGCAGTGAGATCAGCTTGAACGGCTTGAAGCTGCATCTGCCGCTTGCGGGGGAACACCAAATTTTGAATGCATGGACAGCGTTTACCGCTTTGCACGAGCTGTCGAAAAAAGGATTTCCCAAAGCGGCGCAAGCGTCCGCACTCCGGAGCGGTTTGGAATCGGTGCGGTTCCCGGTGCGGATCGAGACGGTCTGTACCGACCCGCTGACCATCCTGGATGGCGCACACAACCCGCAGGGGGCGCAGACCCTTGCCTGCGCACTTGAGATGCTCGACGAAACCCCGGTCACCGGGGTGATGGGGGTGCTCTCCGATAAGGACAGTGCCGGTGCGCTCGATGCCCTTGCGCCGCGGTTCCGGAGGTTGATCTGTGTCACGCCGGATAATCCCCGCGCGCTCGATGCACACGATCTAGCGGCGCGGGCGGACGCACTGGGATTGCAGTCGTCGGCAGCGCACACACTCGAGGAAGGACTGGCACTCGCGCAAGCGGTCGCAAAGTCCGAACGGGGAGCGGTGGTGGTCTGCGGGTCGCTTTACCTGGCGGCGCAGGCGCGTAAACTCCTGCTTGAAAAGGAGGCAGACGGATGCGGCTGATCGGTTCCCAATATCGGGAGACGGGTGCCTTTTTTCGGAAGAAACTCGCATTCCCGACACTTTTCTGTACTCTGTTTTTCTTTTCAGTGGTCTTTTTGAGCGGTTGGGTATTCCAGCAAAATCAAGAGCTGCTTGAACAGGCCACAGAACAGATTTTTACCCTGTTTGAGGGAAAGAATCTTGAAATTGAAGGGCACATCAGCCCGCTTCTGCTGCTTGCAAACAATCTGATTGCAAGTGCGGAAGGGATGCTGCTCGGATTGATCCCATTCCTTTTTCTGCCGCTTGTGACATTGGCGATCAATGCGGCGGTGATCGGTGGGTTGGGCGCCTATTCCATTCAACTGCTCGGCTGGCGCTTTATTCTGGCGGGCATCCTGCCGCATGGAATATTCGAACTGCCAGCGCTTTTGCTTGCGGGTGCAATGGGAGTGCGGCTCTGCCTCGAGATGATCCGGCGGATCCTTCGTAAGCCCTGCACCCACACGTTTCCCGAACTGTTGATGGAGACAGCGCGGTTTTTCCTGTTGATTGTTACCCCGCTGCTGGTTCTTGCGGGACTGGCAGAAGGATATCTGACTCCGCTTGTGCTCGAGCTGGTTATGGGCGGTATTTAGAGAATCTTTGAAGAGAAGGCTTTTTTGTTCGTAAAAAGCCTTCTCTTTTCGCGTCCCGGACTCGTAGTCTTTCTTTAAGACTGGCGAAATTTTGGGCTCGGTATGCTTTTGGGACAGCAGCCGCATGAGAAACAGATTCCCAGCGGAAAATCTGCACTGCCCGACCATCTGCGACAACTTTTTTATGTCAAAAGCTCTATCCTGTGTGATAGGGCTTTTTGTTTTTTAGAATCGAAACACTTGAAAAGAACCGGGATAATCCTTTTCAAGCCTGTGGCGATTTCTACCGCAACAAGTAGCCTTACATAGTCATCCAGCACACAAACTGTGCTGGCGGGCCTTTATCCGCTGCTGAAAAACAAAGCGCCTGTTTTTTTGAAGTGTTTTGGCTAGAAAGCAGTTTGCAGCCGTTTGAGGATAGAAAGGATGTAGAAACGATGTCTGTACAAATTGAGATTGCTGAAGAATACTGCATTGCGCGGCTGATCGGCGAGATCGACCATCACAACGCGAAGGAACTCCGTGATGCAATCGACAATGCGGTTATGACCGGGCAGGTGCGGGAGCTGGACTTGGATTTCCGGGAAGTCAGCTTTATGGATTCCTCGGGGATTGGTTTGGTAATGGGACGATATAAGCTGATGCAGGAGCTGGGCGGAAGCCTGCATCTGATCAATATTGCAGGGCACCTCAAAAAGGTGATGATGCTCGCGGGGCTGGATCGCCTTGCGATTCTGGACAGGCCGGAACAGCGCAGACGTAGGCCTCCCGCGGAACCTGTTCCGGAGGAAGCGCCGGAAGAGATGCAGGAAGCCGGGAACTTTGAGGAAGAACTGGAGGAAATTCCATTCGGGATTGGGGGGGAGGAAGTATGAAACCGGTTAACACAATGAAGCTGCAATTCGAAGGGCGGTCGGTGAATGAATCATTTTCTCGTACGGCAGTCGCGGCATTTGTGGCGCAGCTGGACCCAACAGTTGAAGAGCTGGCAGATATCAAAACAGCGGTCAGTGAAGCGGTGACCAACTGTATCGTACATGGTTACCGTGATCGTCTGGGAATCGTTTACATATCCGCCAGTCTCTATCCGGACCGCCGGATCCAGATCAAGGTGCGTGACAAGGGTTGCGGCATTCCGGACATCCAGCGGGCGATGGAACCGATGTATACTTCGGTTCCCGAGGAGGAGCGCGCCGGTCTCGGTTTTGCGGTCATGCAAAGCCTGATGGATCGGGTAAAGGTCATCTCCAAGGAAGGGAAGGGGACGACGGTGACGCTGGAAAGGAGTATCCGCTGTAAGGGGGAATGATGCCGATGATCGAATGCCAGACATCCGCGTCCAAAAGAGAGGAGACAATTTCCAACAACATTGGTCTGGTGCATTCCTGCGCCCACAGGTTTAAAGGCAGGGGGATCGAGTATGACGATCTGTTTCAGGCGGGATGCATGGGGTTATGCAAGGCAGCGGACGCATTCGACGAGGGGCGCGGGGTGCGTTTCTCAACCTATGCAGTGCCGGTTATCCTCGGAGAGATGCGGCGCCTCTTCCGGGATGGGGGAGCGGTCAAGGTTTCGCGTACACTCAAAGAACTGTCCATCCGGGTAAATCGGGAACGGGAACGGCTCTCCAACCTTTGGGGGCGGGAGCCGGGCATCTCCGAACTGGCGCAGTCCCTTGATCTGCCCGAGGAACAGGTGGTTGAGGCAGTCTGTGCGTCCGCACCACCGATTTCGCTGACTGGGAGTGACGAAGATGGAGGGATGCAGATTGATCTGCCGGTCGAGTCCCCCGAGGATCTGCTTTCCGATCTCATCGCACTCAAGCAGGTGGTCGGAGAATTGGAACCCAATGATCGCAAACTAATTGTCCTCCGGTATTTTTCAGAAAAGACCCAAACCCAGACTGCGCAAGCACTGGGAATGACTCAGGTGCAGGTTTCCCGCAGGGAGAAAAAAATTCTTGCAGCCCTGCGCGCCCAACTCAGCGGATAGGGACCTGTCCGGATTTACAAGCCACCAAACCTGCCGGCCCTGCAAACGGCACAAGCAGTGCTGATAGACAAGCCGGATTCTGTCGGGATTGATGCTGGACAATCCCGACAGAGATGTCCGGAGCGGGGCAATGCCATCCGATCTGTGGATGGATGACACAGTCGGAAGCGTGTTTCGCGCACCGATTCTATCTGAAGCGGCAGGTCTTCATACGCAGGCTATTCAAGGGCTGTCGCCACCCCCATACTGCCACCGCTTGGGTTTGCTCCTGGTGTATCCTATGCAGCCCAGCCGGGAATGGGAACCGGTGTTTGAACCCACAAAATTGCCTGTCCGGGGAAAGGAGAGAGAGAACGAAGCCCGGCGTTCGGGGATTTCCGAACGCCGGGTGATTTTTTGGTTATTTTAGGGAAAAAATCTGGTAGCGGAGAGGATGGTCGATCGGGAGAAATCCGTCTTGGCAGCGGGCGTAGAGCCTGCCGCAGAATGCGCACTGATAGAGTGGGCAAGGCTGCGGCAGGCCGGGGATCCGAGCGACGCGCCCGTCCGGACGGGCTTCTTTACAGCAGCCTGAGAGGGGGGCAGCATGGATGCGATGAAGCGCATAACCGCTGGTTCGGTCGAACCAGCCGGAGAACCCATTCATTCGGCCATCTCCCGCGCGCGGTCACGTTTTTGCGCTGCTGGCGCACCGAACCGCTTGACCAGTTTGTATCCCGCGAATACCATGTAAAACTGGACAAAGATCATCGGCAGTCCGGCGATCAGCGAAATGGTCTGAACCGCTTTCAGCTCATTGATGGCCAGCAGGCCGATCGAGAGGACCGCAAGCACTCCGGCCCAGAAGATGCGCATTGGCCGGCTGGGCTGGCTGTCAACCGAAAGGGTTTTGGCGCTGCTGCTCGCGAGGATATAGGCGGCGGAGTCAATCGTTGTGGCGAGAAAGATAAAAACCAACAGGCAGAAGAGCAGGATCATCAGCGGGGCGAGCGGCATTGCACGCAGCAGCGAGACGACAACTGCCTCCTGCCCTTGCGTTTCAAGCATCGCGGCATAGTCGACGGTACCGGTCTGCTGGAGATGGAGCGTAAATCCGCCAAAGATGCTGAAACAGAACCAGCAGCCGAGGGTCCCCCACAGCATCTGCTGCCAGACGACGCTGCGCAGCGTGCGTCCGCGCGAGGTACGGACGATAAAAAGCGCCATGAGCGGCATGAAGGTCAGCCACCAGCCCCAGTAAAAGATCGTCCACATCTCCTGAAATTCCCCACTTCCAAATGGGTCGAGCCAGGTGTTGATTCGGACAAAATCCTGTAGATACAGACCGATGCTGTTGACCTCCATCTTCAGGATGTCGATGGTCGGCCCGAGAATCAGCAGGACAGATCCAAAGAGAATCAACAGAACAACATTGATGTCGCTAAGGAGCTTAATCCCTCTGTCCAGGCCGCGAAAGACGCTGAATGTGAAAATCGAAATCCAGATCATGAGGATCACGATCTGCAAGGGCAGGGTATTCGGGATGCGGAACAGTCCGGAGATCAGATTGGAGACGACCGGGACAGCTAACCCCAGTGAAGTGGAAATTCCTGCAAGAATCGCGAACATGACAAGCACGTCGATACATTTTCCCAGAAATCGGCTGATGCTTCCAGGATGGAGATGGTTGTTGACCACCGAAAGCCGCAGAAGATGCTCGTTATCTTTAAAAACAATCAATCCGATGGCGGTAATTGCCGGGATATAGAACGCCCAGGCGCTCAGTCCCCAGTGAAACTGTCCATACATATGGGCGTATTCATACGCCAGCTCGCTGAACGGCTCGATTGAAAGTGCAGGGTCTTTGAGGTAATAGAGCGGTTCGACGAACCCGAGTATGACCGCGCTCGATCCAACACCGGAGGTGAACAGCATCCCTGCCCACGCGAAGTTGGAATAGACAGGTTTTTCTCCCCGTTTGCCAAAGGTGATGTCCCCGAACTTGGAGAAGGTCACCCATCCAAGGAAAGCAAACGAGGTGAGGCATGCGAGGATATACATCCAGCCGAATTGACCGACCACCATGGAATAGAGCATGGAGATGATCCGCCTGGCCGTATCTGGAAAAAAGATGAGAGTCCCAGCGATCACAGCCGAGAGCGTCAATGTTGGAATCACGATAGAAAAATCTGAATTGCTTTGTTTTCGATACATGCTGCACCGACCTTTCTGCAAAATGCAGGCTGGATCTGAATGCCATACCCGCCCCCTTTCCTGAGAGCCGTCTAAAAACCGATAGTTTGCATTTCACTGTTTTCAGACAAACCCAAATATATCCAAATATCCAACCTTAAAAATGACCGTTTGATTGCGACACGAAACCTATTTCCGTGTCATCCCGAACATAATTCGAATCTAATATCCATTTTTCAGATATTATATCACAAAATTTACAAACAGTCAATCTATAGTTTTGTACAGTATGAACAGTAGTGTAAAAAATCCGGCTTTCGACAAATTGAAAACCGGATTTTTAGGAAAAATGACAGTGAGCTTCAGGAATCTGCGGCGAAATAATAGGCGCCTGAACGTGCGGCCAAAAACTCGAGCACCAGGCCGCTGTCCTCGCTACGAATGCGGGATTCGACCGCATTGCCTGTGCTGTCATAGACCGCAACCCCCTTGTGACTGCGCAGGAAGGGGGGGATGCCCAGCCGGATTAGTACCGGTTGGGCAGGATCTTTTTTTTCTCCATTCTTCGCATCTTGGAAAGTGACCGAATATTCATAAAAGATTTTCTTGGTGATATTGGGAAGGGTACGTGCGCTCTCTGCGCCGTCGATGGAAAAGACGGCGTTGCCTAATGGGAAGCCGCGCAGCATCCCAATCGCATCGACTGGCTGTCCATCCACTTCAGCCTTCCAGGTTACCCCGGTCACATTGCAGTTGATCTCGTAAAGGGTGGACAGCCGCCGCCAGATGGTTTGCCCAACCATACTGCGCTTTCGCATATCCAGTGCGTAATAGTCGAGCAGGGATTGTTCTGCGTCAAGCTCAACAGCGACCTCTGCCTTTTGCATAAACTCATAAAGCTCGGTAGAGATAATCATGGTGAATTCGCGGGCAGGGCTGTGGTTACCGTAGGCATCCTGGGAGCAGATGTCGAAGGTGTAGACCCCCGGCTCCTTGAAGGTTTCTATGTAGGAATCCCACTGTTTTTCGATCGGCTGCCAGACGCCATCTTCGCGACGGATCGCCATATGGTCGACGTCATGCATGATTTCAGTGTAGACTTTGATCTGTGTGCCCTCGGGATAGATGTTTGAGTCACCGATTTTCTTTTCCGAAACTGCTACCAGCGGTGTTTCGGGCGGGAAAACGTCGATTCCGGGACGCATACGGTTCAACCACCGCACAAGCACAGAAAGGTGCTCCTCTTCGTCAGCAGGGAAGTAGGCGCGCTGTACATCGGTCAGGTCACTGAATTGTCCCTGTACTGACATGATCTCCGCACGCCGGGCTTCAACCATCTGGTCATTCGAGGCGTCAAGCGAGGGAAGCGCGCGGCAGGCATCCAGCACACCGGCAAGCTGAACATCAATAATAAACGAAACATCCTGCGGTTTGCTGCGCAGGCCATCGGCGTCCTCGGTGCAGAATCGGAACCGGTATACACCATCGTTCTGGAAGTTAAGAGTGCATGTCCCGTCCTCGCCGAGCGAAAGGGACATCCATAACCCATCTTCTTTAATCAGAACCTCCCGTACGCCTGGCTCAGCCGAAAGGGTGAGGGTTACAGGGGAACGGTAGACCGATGTTCCTGGCAGTGTTTCGCCGGTGGTTTCGATTTTCAGTGTGTCTTCAGGCTGCTCGGCGGCCAGAACAGGGAGTGTTTCAAACGGCAGCAGGAGCGCAAGAGCAAGCATAAAAGAGAGCAGTTTTCTTCTGAACACAGTAGTTGAGCATCCTTTCTTTTCGACTACAGAATTACATCATCAATGCAATGAGGAATTTTGCAACGATTTTCAAGTATACAAAATCCATTCCAAGCAGATTTATCGAATATTATAGCATATTTCTTTGGAAATGTCAGCAACCGGGAAAAATTTGCCTATAATCGTTCCAGCCGCCCATCTGCAAGGCAGAATGCTTCTCCAGCGCTGAGGCTGCGTGCTTGCCCCGAAAACAATGCTTCATTTTTTTCAGGATGGTCATAATAATGCCTTTGATTCATTTGAATACCAGTATACCGCTTTCTATGGCTTGTTCAATTGAGCACTGCCTTTTTGAACAGTATCCCAATCTATATTGTATATTTTCTGCATTTTTATAGATAGCATCTATATAAGATGGGGGAATTGTGATAGAATGGAACTATTTTAAAAAGACAGGGGACAGAAAGATGGATGCATCCTATCACAGACATGATATAAACGATAAAGTATGGGAGTTGCTCGAACCACATTTGCCGGGGCAACGAGGCCAGTGGGGCGGGATTGCTCAGGATAACCGCCGTTTTATCAATGCGATATTTTGGGTATTGCGAACCGGAGCGCCCTGGCGTGACCTGCCTCCCGATTACGGGAAGTGGGGCAGTGTTCATCAGAGGTTCATCCGTTGGCACAGAAAAGATGTTTGGGAAAAACTCTTGGAATATCTTGATTACTACAGCAACTGCCGTATCAAGGCAAAGCTGAAGGGCTTGCCGCCTGCGCTTCACAGACAACAAGCCCTTTCGGCTCCTTGAACAATCTCTTGTCTCAAACTTTGTCTAACTTTTGGGGATCACTTCAATGTGCGGACTGACCAGTGCTATGGACAATATCGCCCACTCCTCTGCTGAGATTGAGAAAATCACCCGAGTAATTAAGGATATTGCTTTCCAGACCAACATCCTGGCATTAAGAACCCGTATTCACAACCATTCGACACCGTCTGAGCGGTTTTTTTGTCAGCCTGCCGCGTTGAAAAATCTTGCAATACACAAAGTATTGTCTGCGTTTTTTCGCCTTGCAGGGCAGCAAAATCCCTCGCCCATCCGGCATCCTCTGATTATGAATACAGGTTCTTATTCCTCGGCGTCTTCCGGAAGACGCTCGACTTCAATGGGAACTTCCGCATTTCCCTCTACAGCGGCTGTGGCGAGGAGCTGGCCAACCAGCAGTTTGAAACTGTTCGAAGAGACGGTAGCACCTGCGACATTGTCCACCTGGGTAACATCATTTTCAGCCTTTTCCCAGTTATTCACAAGTGCAGAAACAGCATCGCTGTAGGAAAGGCCAGTGGCCTCTCGCATCCGATCCGAAAGTGCGGTATCGGCGGAGCGTCTGGCTGCATCATCCTTCTCGGAGATTGCGTCAAACTCATCGACCGTCACTTTGCCGTTTTTGATCTTGAGTACAACGTATTCTTTCCAGCCGTTCTCGTCAAAGTCCGCAAAACGGGCAGTGTAAAGGCCATCGGCGAGACGAGAAACAGCGATCTTTCTTTCACCGCCTGAAGTCATTTGTGCAGTCAATGCACGCATGAGTTTTCCAAACGTTTTGGTCGCTGCGCCGCCATTGGTCGGGGCAGTCACCTTGGAGAAATCTCCACCATTGTCAAGACAGCTCTGCGCAATCGCCGGGTAGTAATCAGCAGGGCCGTCTGCCTGCGCGTTCAATTCGGAATCTTCGGTAATCAGTTTGGAGGAATCCTCCTCGCCAGATGCATTATAGATGATTTCGGTGATTTCGCCGCCTGAGACGGTCAGCGTAACAAATTCCTGCCATCCATCGCGATTAGCGGACTCCATTCGTCCTTCATAGTTGCCATCCAGGAACCGGGTGCCGATGGTAACTGTGGAGGTATTTCCCTCCTTGGCGGATTCGAGTGCAGTACGCATCATCCGCACAAACCGATAACTGTGTTCTTCGGCCCCTTCCACCGGCTCAATGGTATCGAGATCGCCATCTGCCGCCCGATAGGCCGATTTGATCTCGGCAGCGTAGTCGACCGGCTCGGTATCTTCACCTTCCGGTTCGGATGAAGAAGACGGTTCTGGCTGCACAGCTGCTTCTGATTCGTCCGCCGGTTCGGAAGCGTCGGGGTTCTCGTACGGCTCAAAGCCATAATCCTGGACGGTAATTTCGTCGTCCAGAACCGAGATGGTCAGGTAATCGAGGGTGCTGTCCCCAGCGGGCACAGAATATTTAACCGAATATGCGCCATCCTGATAGATGGAACTGACGACCGGCGGTTCCTCCGGGGCAGAACTGGAAGGCTCCGGCTCGGGAGTCGTGCGTTTACATGCGGAAAGAGAGCCTGCAACAACCAGGCAGGCGAGCAGGGTGGAAAGCAGTTTCTTCATTTATGTGTGACCTCCGATATTCAAAAGTTGCTGGACATTCCATTGCGGTATCCTTGTCCACCAGGATGGAAACAGGGCAGCACCCATGTGCCGGTCCGACCATAACCATTAGTACGATAGCTTATTATACCACTTGACAGCACTTACGTCAAATTGAATTGAGGACTAGGCTTCGCAGAACAAGACACCAGGGAACAAACCTGTTATGCAGGCCGACCAACACTTCAGCATAGTTTCACCCAATAACAAATCCAACGTCCCTCTTCGAGGACGTTGTTTTTTTGCCGAACTTTTTGATTTTGTTGGGGGCATCCTATCGGATTATTTCAGAGGGATGATCCGAAACGGTTTGTCCTGCTCGATACAGAGTTTAAGCGTATATGCGGTTCCACGGGATTGATTATCCCAGAACGCATAAATCTGATCGGCATATTCGACGATCTGTCGGTTGCGGACGAGCGGTGCGAGGCGTCCGTTGGTTTTATAGTCGGGACGAAATATCCGGATAGGCAGTCCCAGAATCTGAGCAGCCTGCTCTGCCATCTGATCAATCCCATATGCGCCTCCGCTTACCAGTTCAGTAGCTTCCGGCGGAATGTGCGGTAGCATCCGCTCGAGGGTGAACCCTTTTACATCTCGAGACCCAACAATGGCAATCCGCATCTACCGACACCTCTCTGCAATAAAATGGGAAATTTTACTTCCCATTTTTAAAAATAGGAATTTTCACATGCTGACTGGACAACCTATTACAGTTCTGTTCTCAATTCCGTACTTATAGCCAGAATAGATAAAAATAAGTACGAGTTTTATACGGCAAAAGCCCGCAGGCAGATTCGATGGCTATAGAATCTGACCAAATGCTTCGATTATAACGCTCACGCACTGTGAAAATGATATTGGAAAGTTGGCAGACGTTCCGCCCGGTTTTGGTCTGCCGTTGACGACTCGCCCCAAAACTGTATGATAAGCGGGTTCTGTCGGCTGTCCTCGAATATTGTAACATAACATAAACCGTTTCACCATGCTTTTTCAAAATTTTTACGGAAAATTTCGGATCGGGGCGAGCAGCCATTTTTCCCTCTGGCGAAAATGCTTGCAGTTATTCCCCGCTATAAAATTTGTGCGGGGTGGAACAGTAAAGGCATGAAAGACATTCAAAAAAATTGTAGGGGGAATCATCCGATGAGAAAGCAATATCAACGGTTTGCGAAGCTGCTGTCACTTGCGATTGTCGCGGTGCAGTCGGTCGCTCTCTATACACAGGCGGTCCTGCCCGACCACTACTATGTAGCGGCGGGAGAAACCCTCAACATACGTTCCAGCCTTCCGATCACCACCCGAAGCAGCCAGGGGAGCTTGCCGGCCGAAGCGTATGCTGCCCCGGGCAACAGCTATAATGTGAACCTTAAACTGCCGTATGGGGTAGAAATCAAGCAGGTGCAGGTGCAGGTGGTTGATCGCGAGATGGTCATTCCGGGAGGGAACCCATTTGGGATTAAAATGTTTACCGAAGGGGTGATTGTGGTCGGTCTGAGCGACATTGCCAGCGGCGGCACCTCTCAAAATCCGGCAAAAGAAGCAGGAATTAAGGTGGGGGATATCATTACCTCCATGAATGGGCAGTCGGTTCAGACCAATGAGGATGTTGGGGCAGTGGTTTCCTCCTGCTCGGGCGGGAAGATCAGCGTCGAACTGGAGCGCTCAGGGGAGGAGATGCTCCTCCATCTGCAGCCGGTCCGGGGGGATGACGGTATTTATCGCGCCGGCATCTGGGTGCGGGATAGTTCAGCCGGGATTGGCACCATGACCTATTATAACCCGACCAGCAACGTATTCGCAGGGTTGGGACATGCGATTTGCGATGTTGATACTGGGGACATTATGCCACTGCATTCAGGTGAAATTGTCGGGGTAGAGATCACTGGGGTGAACCGCGGCGAGAGCGGTTCACCAGGCGAGCTGCGCGGCAGCTTCACCGGGGAGCATACCGGGGAACTGCTCATCAACTCACAGGTTGGAATTTTTGGGGTAGGAGAGCGCCCACTGCGAAACGCGAAACCTGTTCCGCTGGCGATGAAATATGAGGTGACCGAAGGTCCCGCATCAATCCTCTGCACACTGGACGATGGGCAGACGCGGGAATACACCATTTCGATCGAAAAGGTGAGTATTACCGAGAACAATCCGACAAAAAACATGATTGTTCGGGTGACCGATCCACAGCTTTTGGCAAAAACCGGGGGGATTGTACAAGGAATGAGCGGCAGCCCCATCCTGCAAAATGGGAAACTGGTGGGGGCAGTTACGCACGT
The DNA here is from genome assembly GCF_009917605.1 of Anaerotruncus sp. 1XD42-93. Taxonomy (NCBI): domain Bacteria; kingdom Bacillati; phylum Bacillota; class Clostridia; order Eubacteriales; family Oscillospiraceae; genus Anaerotruncus; species Anaerotruncus sp. 1XD42-93. The sequence goes on from NZ_QZEG01000002.1 coordinate 64,512, forward strand.
TTTCGTCAACGATCCTACTCGAGGATACGGGATTTTTGCAGAAAATATGGAAAAAATGTCAAAGGGAGTCGAAAATAGTCATAAAAACACGCGGTAATTTGAACAAAGTTTTATCTAAAATTTATAAAGCTTTCGTCTGCAAATGCCGTTGTAATGTGCCGGAAATCATGGTAAAATACCGACAGGGACGTGAGATTAAGGAGAGAGCTGGATGAAAGAGCACACAAAAGTGCTGATTGTTGAAGGTAATGGGGATTATTGCAGTAAATGCGCACTGGCGCTTCGGACCTATGGATTTGAGACGATCACCGCTCCTCGTGACGGGCTTGCTGTTACCCGCGTAGTTGGAGAGGCGTTGCCTCAGGTCGTATTGATGGACATTTTTATGCCTCAGTTAGACGCAATCGGCGTCATGAAAGCGGTCAAAGAGATGGGGCTGTTACATCCGCCGCGCTTCATGGTGACTTCTACATTTAGCACTCCTATGCTGGAACAGGAAGTCATGAGCGCCGGAGCTTGTTACTTCTTTTTGATGCCGTTCGATGTCGACCAGATGGTTGAGCGGATCGTCAAGATCGCGGGAGGAACGATTTCGACCGCCAGCGGCCTGCCGGAAACGACCGCCGCAAGCGAGCCTGACCTTGAACTGATGGTCACCGAGATCATCCATCAGATTGGTGTGCCTGCACACATCAAAGGATACCACTATGTCAGAGAATCGATTATACTTTCGGTCAAATCTCCTGAAATGATCAATTCGGTAACCAAGCTGCTTTATCCGACCGTCGCCAAACGGTTTGATACGACCGCTTCGCGCGTGGAACGTGCCATCCGTCATGCGATCGAGGTCGCGTGGGACCGCGGCGATGTGGACACGCTTAACAGCTATTTCGGCTATACGATCCACAATGGACGCGGAAAGCCGACCAATTCGGAATTTGTTGCAATGATTGCCGACAAACTGCGCCTTCGTCTGAAAGCTGCGAACTAATCCTATGAATTTCCCGGCAGAACCCGTGTAACCGAGATGCCGCGCCACCCGTTTGAAACGATGGCGCGGCATCTCGGTTTGTTTTGGGTTTTCAGCTATGTGCCGGAATCATCGCAGATACCCGGTTCCGACAGCAGATTGTTCCCGGAGCTGGAAATGCTGAACTGCGCGCTTCAACTCATCGGCCTGACCATAAAGCTCCTGTGCCGACTGTGCGGATTCTTCAGCGGTGGTGCTGTTGGTCTGGATCACGCTGGAAATCTGCTCCATGCCGCTGGTCAGCTGGTTGAGCGACTGCGCCTGCTGTACCGCAGATTCGGCGATCTGCGCGATCAGTTCGGTTGCTTTTTTCGCCCCTGTCATCACTTCGTCCATCGAGTTGGCAGTATCTGTGGTCAAAGCGGTCCCCTGCTTAATCATGCGCAGCGAATTTTCAATCAGATTGGAGGTGTTCTGCGCAGCTTCCGCACTCTTATTTGCCAGGCTCTGCACCTCGTTTGCCACAACTGCGAAGCCCTTTCCGGCTTCACCGGCACGAGCTGCTTCCACCGAAGCGTTGAGTGCCAGAATATTGGTCTGGAACGAGATGTCCTCAATGGTTTTGATGATCCCGCCGATCTGGCTCGCCGCATTTGAGATGTCCTGCATAGCAGAAATCAGGGTACGGAGTTTCTGGTCACAGACCATCAGTGCGCCTGCCGCCTGGGTCGAACAGGCATGGGCAGTTTCGGCATCTTCGGAGGTGTTGGTTACCTGGTGAGACAGCTCCTGGATGCTGGATGCAAGCGCTTCAATACTCGCAGACTGCTCCATTGCGCCCTGAGAGAGAACCTGAGCACCGGACGCCATCCGTTCCGAGCTTGCAGACACCCGTTCAGCAGTCACATGGATCTGCGCAAGCGCATTGTTGAGCGAATCCAGAATTTGGCGCATCGCCTTCTGAATAGGCAGGAATTCCCCATGGTAATCCAGATCGATCGCAAGATTCATCTTTCCATCTGCCATTTGTGCAAGTTTGGAGTCAATGTCATGGATATAGGTCTTCAGATCCCGTTTGGTTTCGTGGATCGCTTTCACCAGCATCCCGATTTCGGAGGTATCAGATTCCAGAGGAAACTCGGAGGAAAGATTTCCGCTGGAGATTTCCCCCATCTGGTCGCGGATAATCACAAGCGGACGCAGAACCCGTTTTTGAGTGGATCGTATGCTTACCACCAAAAGGATGCAGACAAGCGCCAGTGCCAGAAAGATGGCAACCTTGATGACATTACAGAGCTGAAGCAGTCCCTGTACCTCTGCGAAGGTACGGGAATCTAATGTCTCAAGAAACTGGGATTTCAGACTGTTGATCTGTGTAATCGCCGCATCGTAATCCTTCCCGTAAACATAATCAACGGCCTCCTTCATGTTACCGGCCTTGACATTTTCCATCGCATTTTCTTCAAGGGGGACCAATTCTTGGGAAAGGTTGGACATTGCATCAATCAGCGTCTGTTCCTCTTTGGTAATGCCGATTTCCTGCATCGCCGCGACGCCCTGATCCCGGTTTTTCAGATTGTTGACTTCATTCCAGTAGTTGTCATAGTGGACTGTATCCCCGGTTGCAGCATAAGCGCGTACCTCGTTGGTCAGATAAGATGAACCGTTCATGAACCGGTTGGCATTGTAGGTTAGATCAAACCGCTCCTGGTTTGCAGTATAAAGCCTACTGTTCATATTGCTGTAAAACAACAGCAGGAGTGCTGTGATCAACAGGGCAAGAATGGAAAAACCATTCAGAATATAGGATCTTGTAGACTGGTTCATCGTTTTTTTCATTTTCATAACCTATCCTTTCGATGCGTTGCACCTCTCCGGGAAGAGAATCCATCTTGCTGAAAACAAGGGTGTATTCAACAAAAATCACGTTTCCCCCGTTGGAAATGCCAGCCGGCATTGCTGTGGGAAAAACACCATTTTCTCCTCGAACAGAAAGCAAAAAGAGTTGGATTCAACAACGTCCCCTTCTATTCTACAAAAAAATATAGAAAATTTCAACATCTTTCGGTAAATTTCATCAAAGAGATGGGTGAATCTTTAAAACAGAGGGTAAAATAACTGCCAATCGCTCCAAAAGCTGCTCGTAGGACGATAGGCGCCGGGGCAGGCTGCCGGAAGCCCTGCCCCGGTATGGATTGTCTGGAGGCAGCGTTTGCCTGTCAGAGTGCTTTCAGGACAAAAATACGCGAATCGAAATCGCAGCTTGGGGTCCCGCCAGCCGGAACCTCTCCGGCAGAGGGGTCGCTGATCATCAATCCTGCGTACATCAGCTCATCCCCGTAGAAACTTTCGCTGTCATTGATCTGGTAGCAGCGGTCAGGGTCAAGCCCTTGCAAACGGATCCGGGTAAATGGTGCATTCACATCGTTAAGCACCCGGTACCATCCTACAACTGCCTCGGACTGATCCCTGTTCACCGACATCCATGCGGTCACATTGCCCTCAAACGGACTTTTTAAGCGGTAGAACCGGCCAAACTGAAGGGTGCGGCGGTGTGCTTTCATAAAGTTGATCTGCTGGCGAACCTCTTCCTGTTCCGACAGAGTCAGCTGGTTGAGGTCCAACTCGTAGCCAAAAGTACCAAAGCAGGCGACATTCGCCCGGGTGTGCAGCGGGGTGATGCGGAATACCTGATGGTTCGGGACAACCGAGACATGGCTGCCGATGCTGCTGATCGGATAGCAGAATGAGCTGCCATACTGGATTTTCAACCGCTCGACCGCATCCGAGTCATCGCTGGCCCAAGCCTGCGGCGCGTAATAGAGCATACCGGGATCGAAACGTCCGCCGCCACTCGCACAGGACTCAAACAGAACCTCCGGGAACTGGGAGGTCAAACGCTCATACAGGTCATAAACGCCCAAAATATACCGGTGAAAGACCTCGCCCTGGCGGTCGGCGGGAAGCGCATTCGAGAAGCATTCGGTGATGCTGCGGTTCATGTCCCATTTAATGTAGGAAAGGTTCGCTTCTTCCAAAATTTTGGCCATCATGTGGTAGATGTGATCAACCACCTCTTTACGGGAAAAGTCCAGAACATACTGAAACCGTCCGTGGGAGGCGGGGCGTTCGGGTGTTTCCAGCAGCCAGTCTGGGTGGGCGCGATAGAGCTCCGAGTCCTTGTTGATCATCTCCGGTTCAAACCAGAGCCCAAACTGCATCCCAAGTGCTTCAATGCGCTGTGCAAGCCCTGATATTCCATTTGGGAGCCGCTCAGGGTTTGCAACCCAGTCCCCCAGCCCGGCATGGTCGTTGCAGCGCTTGCCGAACCAGCCGTCATCAAGCACGAAGAGTTCGACGCCACATTCCATGGCCTTCTGGGCGATCTCAACCAACCGATCCTCGGTGAAATCGAAATAGGTGGCCTCCCAGTTGTTAATCAGGATCGGGCGCTCCCGGTCACGCCAGATGCCCCGGGCGAGGCGGGTCTGGTAGAGCTGGTGGAAGTTTTGGCTCATGCCGTTCAGGCCTTTATCCGAGTAGATCATAACCGCTTCGGGAGTCTGGAACGACTCCTGTGGTTCGAGCTTCCAGTCGAACCCGGATGGGTGGATGCCGAGCAGCACACGGGTGACATTGTAGGTGTCGACTTCGGCCTGTGCCAGAAAGTTGCCGCTGTAGATTAGGCTGAAACCGATCGTTTCCCCTTGGAATTCATCTGCAGTAGGACGTTTTAGAACGATGAACGGGTTGTGATGGGGAGAGGAGTGGCCGCGCCGGCTTCCGACCGACTGGATTCCCGGCGTGAGCTTTCGAGTCATGAGATGCCGTTCCCGCGCCCATGCACCGGAAAACTGCATCCAGTCATAATTACAGTCCGGCAGATCAAGACAGAGGCTCATCGCAGTGAGCAGATGGACCGCCTTTTTACCACGATTGGTGAACCGGGCGCTCCGCGCGACAGCACCTCCCTCTGAAAAGATGGTATAAAGCAGTTCGAGCGTGATACCGGTAACAGGGTCCTCCAATGTCAATGTCAGGGTTTCGGCCTCGTCATCCCGCTCGGTATAGGTTGCGGGGAGTCCGGCAAGACGGGGTTTCCCGGAGGCAATTTGATGCCCTTTGTAACGGAAATCAGACAGACGGCTTCCGTTTTCCTGCAAAATCTCGACTGCGGGCTGCCGGAAATCGGTTGTCCCATAAACGCCATATTCCTGCTTGACGTGTTCCAGCGAGAAGGTGCGGTCGTCCTCCCGAAGATAGGCGGTGACCGGCCGATGGGTTGCAAGTTCCAGCAGGTGTGAGTAATCCCGTTCTGGGTGGATGTGTTTCCCGAAATAGAGCTGTCCCATCTGCCCGTTTGGAAGGACAGCCATGATATAGCTGATTTCGTTGTTGCATAGGTGGAATGTTTGTTTTTTTTCATCAAAAAAAATAGACATAGCAACGTCCTCCATGGTAGAGTCAATTCACCGGATGCACAGAATGCATCATGGTTGCCAGGCTGCGGCTGGAGCCACATTGCTGTTAAGCATAGCACAGGCGGTGGAAAATCTCAAGGGGAAACCTGTTTTTTGTTTGGAAAACCGGTTATTTCCATAAAAAATACCAATCCTGTTTCCAGGATTGGTATTTGGGCGGTCAGTTTGGTATCAGACCCGGTTCTGATACTGGCTGACCATTGCATCAAGATGTTTTTTCAGAGTGGAGCGGCTGAAAATATCGCTTTTCATGTCAACCATTTCTACAGGGCAGCGCCCTTCACGCAGCAGATGCCAGATATAGACACCATATGTATGGAACAGAGATTCGGACCGGGAAATTTCGATCTCATAGAGCTCGTTCAGCCTTCTATACAGGCAGGGTTCGCCATCAATCACTTTGGGTTCATATTCGGGGCCAAGATATTCCAAAAGCTGTTTTTGGGTCTTTACGTCCATCGCACCATCTCCCTTTTTTGAAAATAGTACCATATTGAGGGTGGAAAGACAAGGGATAAAGACAGGCTTTCGGAGATCTGGCTGCAAAAATCCCCTCCGCTCCGAGGAGCAGGGGGGGCTGTAATCAGGGCATGGATCAGCTCTATTCCAAGGTGATATATCTGCGGATTTCCCCAAGCGTTTCCTTACCAATTCCGTCGACCTCAAGGAGCTGCTCCACAGAGACAAACGGTCCGTGAGAAGCGATATATTCACGGATTGCCTGCGCTTTTGCCGGGCCGATTCCTGGCAGGCGGTCCAGCTCCTCTGCCGTGGCAGTATTGATATTGATCTTTACGCCAGCCAGTTCAGGATAAGGGTCAAGCACCGGCGGCGGGGTAAACTCGATTACGGCAGGGACCTCAAGCGGTGCGTTTTCGACCTGATACCAGATCAGCGTTGCGGTAAGCAGCAGCGCGATCAATCCGAGCGTTCCATAACCAAGTTTGAAATCCATATTTTTGCCGTCTCCTATGTTGTTATTGTGTTCATCTGTTTGCATCCCGGAATCGAACCCTTCCCCTAGAAGGGAACCGCCAAAGGCAGATCGGGTTCGCCTTGTACAGTCAGCGGGCATATAGCATATGCCCAATGCTTGAAAACAGAATCGGGTTCAAGCATCTTAATTATACCACATCAGGAGAGGAAATACCATCAGGCGATAAAAAACAACACCATAAAATAGTGAAACATACTCCCTAAGATTACAAAAATATGAAACAGTTCGTGGAATCCGAATGTTTTTGAAAAATTGGGATGCTTGAGCATATAGATCACACCGCCAAAAGTGTAGCAGAGTCCACCTGCAAGGAGCAGCGCAATCCCTGGGGCGGGCAGGGTACCAACTGCGGGAAGATCGATCAGAATGGCCCATCCAAGCAATAGATAGAGGGAGGTGCCAAGCCAGCGAGGAGCATTGATCCAGCAGAGCTTCATTACGATCCCGCCGAGTGCAACCGCCCAGATCGCGCTGGTAAAAAGGATTGCCTTGGTGGGAGGGAGCAGATTGAGCAGTACCGGGGTATAGGTTCCTGCAATCAGCACGTAGATCATCGCATGATCGAGCTTGCGCAGAAGGGCGATGATACGGGCAGAAGCCCGGGAAAAATGGTAAAATCCGCTTGCGCTGTAGAGTGCGATCAGAGAGAGGCAGAAAAGCAGGGTCGAAATCACGGTCATCAAGGAAACCGGGCCAGAGACAGCCAGATGCAGGATCATCACCGCGAGCCCTAGGACGGAAAGTCCTGCGCCGATAAAATGAGAATAGCTGCTGATAGGGTCACGTGCTTTTAAAAAGATGTGTGGCATAGGATCACCTCGTTTTTGATATTTTATAATATGGTTTTTAAAACTACTTTATAGGATTATTATACTGCATATCATAGGAAATTGCAAGATATGATTGAAAAAGAATCTGATTTGAGGTATGATAGAGGCAAAAAAGATCAATCAGTGAGGTAAGATCATGAAATCATTTCCTGAATTGCTGGAACAGGCATTTTCCGACGCCAATCTCCCGGTGGAGTCGATCCCGGCGATCGATCTGTATATGGATCAGATTCTGACGCTGGTGGAGGATGGGCTTTCTGCCAACAAACGCCGCCCGCAGGACAAGCTGCTCACCAAGTCGATGATTCACAATTATAGCAAGGAACAGCTTATTATGCCTGTGAAAGGCAAGAAATATTCTCGGGAGCAGGTTTTTCAGCTGCTTTGTGTGTTAAATCTGAAACAGACGCTTTCCATGTCGGATATTCGCACCCTTACTGCCCATGAAGCGGATTTTTCCGGATTTGCCTGCGCCTATGGAGCGTCACTCGCACTGAAAGAGAACCTGCGTGGACAGCTGGAACAGGTTCTGCTGGAGACGTTCGGCTCCGAACCGGATCTCTCCGACCGGGAACAGCTTCTGACGCTCTGTCTGGCGCTGTCCTCCGCTTCTACACTGTTGCGCAGGCTTTGTGAAAAGATGATCGACGAAACATAAAAAACGCATCATCCAGTTCTGGATGATGCGTTTTTCTATGACGTTAAAAATATGACGTTAAAAAAATGTGTACTCACAATTTTGTGCCGCATTTGCTGCAAAAGACATCCCCCTGCTGACGTGGAGCGCCACAGGATGCGCAGCGCGGGACACAGTTGTTTTTTAGAAGGTGCAGGTCAGACGGGGAGGGGTGCACTGGTTCACCGCGCAGCATCTGTTTACCGGATTCGGGGTTCAGCTCGTAGACGCTGGCGCAATGCGGACAGGTGGCGAGGTAAGATGCCCCATATTTGACCAACGGGATGAAAAATGCATGGACATAGCTGTACTGGCGGCAGACGCTGAAATCTGCCTGACGGCCGCAGGCAGCGCAGGGGACGCCTGAAATCTGGCCAACGGGTACTACTTTTGCATCTGTACCGAATATACCTATAAAAAACATATTGTGTCCTCCAGTCCAGGGATTGTTTGGAAATAGAGAGATCGACGGAGCCTTGGCAGGAGGCGGACATGGCCGATGCTGCGCCCTTGCCAAAAGCAATCATTTCCATTTTCAAACGTTTTTTCAAGTGCGGAATAGAACGCTCTTTCTTTTAGTGTATCTGATTTTTTGAAATTGTCAATTCTTTTGCACTTGACCGAAACGGTCGAAATGTGTAAAATGAACATAAATTCTGAATGATGTCATGCGGCAGGAGGAGATTTGCCTGTGAAAAATGTGAGAAAATGGTGTGGTATATTGCTTCTGTCCGGCTTGCTTTTGTTGGCGGCTTGTATGGTGCTGTCGTTCGCCGGATGCAGCGGGCCGGATAGGGCTTCTGTCTCTTCGGGCGCCTCCGCAGAGCCTGGAGTGTCGGACGCACAGGATGCTGAAATTCTGCTCAGCCGGTCAGAGAGCCGGAGCGTTTATGGGGTGGAGGCCCCTTCCGCAGAGGATGGGCGCCTGCTCGTTTCCCAGGAAATAGACCAGGTACCGTCCGAACCATCTGAACCGGAGATGGAGGAGGAATCTGCCGCTTCGCAGGGGATGCCGGAACAGGGGGAGGCGGTAATGCTCGCCAAGCGGACCCAGCCCGCCCAGCCGGTCGAGGGGGAAGCGCGCGGGGTCTGGTTCTCCTACCTCACCCTGGGGCCGCTGGCGGAAAACAAAACCCAAGCGGAGTTTACCAGCAACATCGACACCGCTTTCGGCAAGATTGCGGACGAGGGGTTTAACACCGTATTTGCACAGGTGCGCCCGTTTGCAGATGCCCTCTACCAGTCGGATTATTTTCCGTGGTCCTATCTGCTGACCGGGACCGAGGGGGAAAATCCTGGGTATGACCCGCTTGAGATCATGTGCGAGATCGCGGATAAACATGGTTTGCGGATCGAAGCGTGGATCAATCCCTATCGGGTGCGGCTGAGTGGCTATAAGGATGCGCTTTCCAGCAAAAATCAGGCCCGGAAATGGCTCAAATCGGGCAGCGACAGCGTGGTCGAATGGAATGGCGGCATCTACTACAATCCCGGGAGTGCACAGGCGCGGGCACTGATTGTCAACGGAGTGAAGGAGATCGTTGCGAACTATAATGTGGACGGAATTCACTTTGATGACTATTTCTACCCCACCACCGATATGGCATTCGATCAGGCGACCTGGCGTGCGGCAAAGAGCAGCCTTCCGCAGGCGGACTGGCGCCGTGAAAATGTCAATCAGCTGGTGCGGGAGGTGTATGCGGCGGTCAAGTCGATAGATCCCAACTGCCTGTTCGGGATCAGCCCGCAGGGAAACACCCAGAACAACTACAACGGCCAGTTCATTGATGTTGAGAAATGGCTTGCGAATCCCGGCTATCTCGATTACATCTGCCCGCAGATTTACTACGGGTTTGAGAACGGCACCAATCCCTATGCGCAGACGGTTGAAAAATGGGACCGAATGATAAAAGTCCCGACCATCAAGCTTTACGTTGGAATCGCAGCCTATAAGCTCGGCACCGAAGATCAGTGGGCAGGCGCGGGCAGCGGGGAATGGCTGAATACCGAGGACATCCTCGCCCGGATGGTCGAGACCGCGCGAAAGGCGTCCCATTACGGTGGGTTCGCGATCTATAGTTACGATTCTCTCTTCTCCACCGATACGCCTCAGGTGCGCATCGAGCGGGAAAACCTGAAAAAAATCCTGTAAACGGCTTTTCCCGCGCATCGGAGGGCGCCTATGGCAAAACAACCGGCTCCAAATCAGAAGAAAATGGCAATCGTCCTGTCAGCAGTGCTCGTTGCGATCACACTGCTGACGGGCGTTTTGGCGTTGTTGCAGGGAAATCCTTACGGCAAGGCATCCGGTAGTTCGCCGGTTGAGACGGTGCTGCCAGAACGGGGGGGAAGCAGCAGCTCACAAGGCGAGCCGACGCCGGATTCCTCCATGTCCGGACCGGATTCGCCGTCCCTGCCGGAAGGGGAAACGGATATCCCTTCGGAATCCGAGACATCGGACGAATCCGAACCATCTGAACAGCCGCAGGAGCCGGAAGAACCGGTCTATTTCAACGTTCCGGAGGAGATGCGCGCGGTGCAGATCACCGCAGGGCGGGACTACCTGACCGGAGAGGACCGCTCGCGCGCCGCAGTTGCCGCACAGATAGACCAGGCGCTGGAGCAGGCACAGGAGTTGACGATGAATAGCATCATTATCGACACCAAGTGGGAGGGCAGCGTATTGTTCACCAGCTCGGCGCTCCAGATGGCGCAGACAGAGCTTGACTGTGTAGACTACCTCGCGGCGCAGGCGCGGGAAATGGGTTTTTTTGTCTATGCGACTTACGATGTCTCCGACCTCGCGGATGCGGATGGAAATTTTCTGCGGGGATTCTCTGCCGACGGGGAGACGCTTGACAGCATCCGGTTCAGCATTGGGGAATTCGCCGGGAAATACCAGTTTGACGGCATCCTTCTGCAAAACTATGACGCCCCATCCGGTGCGGAGCGTTATGCGTCCTATCTGCAAAGCGGCGGCGGAATCGGCTACCAAAACTATCTCCGGCAGATTCCGGAGGCGATGGTTTTGGCGGCGGCGGATGCGATTCGTCAGGCCGCGCCGGGAACGCAGGTGGGCCTGATGGTAGACGCAGTCTGGGAAAATCAGTCGGTCAATCCGGACGGGAGCGAGACGGCGGCCGATGCTACCTCGCTCGGGACCGGCAACGCGGATACCAGAAAGTTTGTCGAAAGTGGACAGTTCGATTTTGTGATGGTCCGCAACTTCGATTCAACCACCGATCCGAAAGCGGAGTTCCGGACGGTTGCACGCTGGTGGAAAGGGGTCGCGGAGGGCGCGGGTGTGACCCTCTACACGATGCACGCCAACGAGCGGCTGGGTGTCGAGCCGTATGGCTGGCAGGTGATGGAGCAGCTCACTAAGCAGGTGATCGACCTGCGGGACATCGGTGTGGGCAGTGGAAGCGCGTTCCGTTCGCTGAAAGCCCTTGCGGACAATCCCGGCGGCACGACCACTATGCTGGTGCAGTACATGAACAACGAGATCGACGAGACCTATGTTCTCCAGCAGCTTTCGATCAGCAAACCGGCCGAGCTGGTCTATAAGACGCGGGAACCGACTGTCACCTTTCAGGGCGCGTCCGACCCGCGGGAGAAGGTCACGATCAACGGGGAGGAGATTCCCCGCAATGAGAGCGGCTATTTCACAGTCCGGAAGGATTTGGCGGAGGGCCTGAACACCTTTGCAATCTCCCATAAAAACAAGACGTTCACCTATCAGATCACCCGCGAGGTCATTGTTCTGAAGGATATACAGCCGACCGGTGCGATCAGTGTGGATGGCGGTATGGCTGTGACTGTCACCGCGCTGGCTTATGAGGGTTCATCGGTCACTGCGTCGCTTGGCGGGCAGCAGATCACCCTCATCGAGACCGAGTTCGAGGGGGACGACACCGACCGCGATTCCGGATACCGTACCTATACCGGGGTATTCACCATGCCTTCTGCATCCGAATCGGCGACAAAGCTCGGCGCGATCTCAGTCACGGCGGTCATGTCGGACGGGCATTCGATGACCTTGGAAGGAGCATCAGTGACGGTCAACAAGAAAGCTAAGATGGGGGACGGCGTCGTGGTGCAGGTGGTAGCGGATCAGGCGGAGACCTTCCCGATCTCGTCCCTGGACGACAGCTCACACTCTGGATATTATCCACTGCCGCGGGGAACGGTCGACCGCACCTACGGGAGCGAAATCATCTATAAAAACGGCAACACGACTAAGAGCTACTGGAAACTGCAATCAGGCGTGCGGGTCTACTCCAAGGACATCACGACCGGCGGACAGATGCCGGACAACAACAAAATTTCAGGTATGAGCATCAAATCTTCGGGAGGGTATACCACCGTTTCGCTCACGACTGGAAGCAAGATTCCCTATACCGTCGCTTACGACGGAAACCGGATCGTGTTCAAGTTTGCCTACACTGCTTCTGTACCCGAATCCCGGACGCTGGGCAGCGACAACGCGCTCTTTACCTCCGCTGAATGGAGCGGCTCCGATCTGACACTCAATCTCAAGAAGCCGGGCGGATTTATCGGTTACCGGGCGTACTATGAGGAGGAGACCCGGTTGGTGCTGCGGTTTAACAATTCTCCCGGTTCGCTTTCAGGGGCGCGGATTGTCGTGGACCCGGGGCATGGCGGAAACGACCCTGGCGCACTCGGGTTCTATCCGGACAAGGATGAAGCGGATATCAACCTCGAGATTGCCCAGCGGCTTGCCGACGAGCTGAAGAGCCAGGGTGCGTCGGTGCTGATGGTTACGCCCGGCAGCACGATGGCTTCACGGTTGGAATCGGCGCGGGCGTTCAATCCGCAGGTCCTGGTAAGTGTGCACAACAACACCAACTGGAATCCAGAGGCGAAGGGAAGCGAGGTCTATTACTTCTATCCGTTCCAGAAACAGCTTGCAGCGCTGATTTCGGCAAATGTTTCCGCTGCGCTCGATACTGTCAACCGCGGCGCAAAGTCCGGGCTTTACTACATGACCCGGGAGTCCCAATTCGCCTGTGTGCTGATCGAAACAGGCTTTATCTCGAACGAATCCGAATACAGCAAACTGATTAACTCGAAGTATCAGAACCGGATCGCGCAGGGGATTGCCAGCGGGATCAGCAGCTATCTGGCCGGGGCCTGGTCGGGCGGCGGGACCGGCAGCGGGGATGATGAGGATCAGCCGGATACACCGGTTGAAGTGACCGGCGTATCGCTTGATACCAGCCAGCTGAATCTGGAAGCGGGAGGGAATGCGGCGCTTGAGGCGGCTATTGAGCCTGCGGAAGCGGAAAACCAGAAGGTGGTCTGGGAATCGGCGGATGCAGGGATTGCCAGTGTCGACCAGTCCGGGACGGTGACCGCGGTTTCGGAGGGAAGGACGACGGTTCGGGTCACGACCGAGGAGGGCGGATATACCGCTGAATGTGAGGTCGAGGTGAGCGGGGCGTCCGGGTCTGCTCCAGAGGCAGGATGAGGAACAGCCATGAAGCTGCGGGCCTGTACAAATTCCTTGTTGCAGTCCGCCTGAAAGGTTGCTATAATATCTAAAAGACAGGCGGCTTTGTTTGGAGTGTCTTTTGCAGGGGCTTTTTCGCTTGCAAAAAGTCCCCTCCTGCTGCCCTTTGGCTAGCAATTCACCCGACTGCCGGCTTACATAGGAAAACTGACCTTTTAGGCCGGAGCAAAAAGTGCCTCATGGGACAAAGCGTTCCGCGTCCTGCGGGGTTCTGCCGGATCTCGTGCTGATATCCCGCCTGTGACGGGCTGCGGCTCGCCGTGAAAACCATGATTTTTTGAAAAATTGAGCAACATTTTGGACTATTTTTGGACTATTTTTGGACTATTTTTTGGACTATTTTTTGGACTATTTTGTAGCTGGGGGGAAGGGCTATATGTATAAAATTGTGACCAAGCGCGCACTGAATCCCACCGTGACACTGATGGAGGTGGAAGCGCCGCACATTGCCCGCAAGGCAAAGGCCGGACAGTTCATCATCTTCCGCGTGGATGAACAGGGGGAGCGCGTCCCGCTGACCATCGCGGACTATGACCGCGAACGCGGCACTGTGACGATTATTTTCCAGATGGTCGGAGCTTCGACCAGATTGCTGAACGCACTGGAGGAAGGGGATTCGATCCTTGACTTTGTGGGGCCGCTCGGTGTTGCAACCGAGATCGCCCCGGAGGTGCAGCGGGTCTGCGTGATCGGCGGCGGCGTGGGCAACGCGATCGCCTACCCACAGGCAAAAGCACTGCATGATGCGGGCAAACAGGTGGACATGATCGCGGGGTTCCGTTCCAAAGATATTGTGATCCTCGAAGAGGAGATGAAGGCGGTCACCGACCATCTCTACCTCATGACCGATGATGGCAGTTATGGCGAGAAGGGTCTGGTGACCAACAAGCTCCAGGAGCTGATTGAGGCAGGCCGGCAGTACGACGAGGTCATCGCGATCGGCCCGGTCATCATGATGAAGTTTGTCGCCGAGACCACCAGACCGTATGGAATCAAGACGCTGGTTTCACTTAACCCTATCATGGTGGACGGGACTGGTATGTGCGGCGGATGCAGGGTCAAGGTCGGCGGAGAGACCAAGTTTGCCTGTGTGGACGGGCCTGACTTCGACGGGCATCAGGTGGATTTTGATGAGCTGATGAAGCGCAACACCTTTTACAAAGAGCGCGAAGCGGCGGACCGTTCGCATGTCTGCCGCCTGACGGGAGGGAAACGAAATGGCTAATATGGCACCTCATAAGGTTCCGATGCCGGAACAGCAGCCGGATGTGCGCAACCATAACTTCCTTGAGGTTGCGACCGGCTATACCGAAGAGATGGCGGTCGAAGAAGCGGCGCGCTGCCTCCACTGTAAGAATCAGCCGTGTGTTGCGGGATGTCCGGTCAATGTACATATCCCCACCTTTATCGAGAAGGTTGCCAACCGGGATTTTGCCGGGGCTTATCAGGAGATTGCGCTGACAAACTCGCTTCCGGCGGTCTGCGGACGGGTCTGCCCCCAGGAAACCCAATGCGAGGGCAGATGTGTGCGCGGAATCAAGGGGGAGCCGGTCGGAATTGGCCGGCTCGAACGGTTTGTCGCTGACTGGCAGCTAGCCTATGGGGAGGACAAGGTGGAAAAGCCGGCCCCCAACGGGCACCGCGTGGCAGTTGTGGGAGCTGGCCCCGCCGGGCTGACCTGTGCGGGAGATCTCGCCAAAATGGGATATACGGTCACCGTCTATGAAGCGTTCCACGCGGCGGGCGGCGTGCTGATTTACGGAATCCCGGAATTCCGGCTTCCCAAGTCGATCGTGGCGAAGGAGGTCGGCAAGCTCGAGCAGATGGGGGTAGAAATCCGCCCCAATATGGTGATCGGCCGGGTGGACTCGGTGGATGAGCTGTTTGAACAGGGCTATGAGGCGGTTTTTATCGGCTCAGGCGCGGGACTTCCCAGTTTTATGCATATCGAGGGGGAGGACCTGCTCGGCGTTTATTCGGCCAATGAATACCTCACCCGTATCAATCTGATGAAGGCATACCAGGAGGGATATGATACCCCGATTGCAAAGAGCCATGCGGTCGCGGTGGTCGGCGGCGGCAATGTTGCGATGGATGCGGCACGCTGTGCCAAGCGGATGGGTGCCGAGACGGTCTATATCGTCTATCGCCGTTCGATGGAGGAGCTGCCTGCGCGTGCGGAAGAGGTCCATCACGCCAAGGAAGAGGGGATCGTCTTTAAGCTGCTCAACAATCCGGTCAGGATCACCGGGGATCAGGATGGACGGGTGACCGGCATGGAATGTGTCGAGATGGAGCTTGGAGAGCCGGATGAGTCCGGGCGCCGCCGTCCGATCGTTAAGGAGGGGAGCAACTTCTTTCTCCCAGTAGACACGGTGATTATGGCGATCGGAACCAGCCCCAACCCGTTGATCCGCTCGACTACCACTGGGCTGGAGGCCAACCGGCGCGGCTGCCTGGTCGCAGACGAGCGCGGCGCGACCACCAAACCAGGGGTCTTTGCCGGAGGTGACGCAGTCACCGGAGCTGCTACTGTCATTCTGGCAATGGGTGCGGGGAAGACTGCGGCGGAAGCGATCGACGCGTACATCCGCTCAAAGGAGTAGTGTTTGTCAATGTGATGCCAGTCTTTGGAAAAGCCTGTGGCGAAAAGTGCTATTTACCTGCACAAAGGGATGGGGATGAGGGCGGACAGAAGGCTGGTTTCAGGCAGACTCAAAGATGCATCTACGCCTGCTTGTTAAAAGGTATCTTTATTTCAAAAAGCACAAAAGCTCCGACAGACGATTCTGCCGGAGCTTTTACGTAAATTTCCATTATCGTTTGCAAAAAAAGGGTTTTTTGGATTATTTACAAAATTGCGCTTGACATGATTGACCAACCATGGTAAAATAATATACTGTATCAAAATGGCGTTTTCTGTAATCTGCCGTAATCAATTATAACAGATTTCGACAGGTTTGGCAACCTTTTTTTGCAATTTTCGCTGTGCGTCACCGCAGAGTTTGCCGAAAGGGGAGCCGGGGAATTCACAGCGCCTTTCTGGCGCGGCGGACACACATGCCCCCAGCCCGGGGGCAAATCAGATGAATGGAGTGATCAAAGCCTATGGTGAATGTCAAGCCGGTTACACAGGGCAAAACCACCCGTATGAGTTTTTCACGCATCAATGAAGTGCTTCAGATGCCGAACCTGATTGAGGTTCAGAAAAATTCGTACAAGCAGTTTCTGGATGAAGGGCTGAAGGAAGTCTTTAAGGATATTTCCTCCATTTCCGACTATCAGGACAACCTGGTTCTGGATTTTATCGACTATCACCTCGACGATAAGCCAAAGTACACGATTGAGGAGTGCAAGGAACGCGATGCGACCTATGCGGCCCCTCTTCGGGTGCGGGCGAGCCTGCTCAACAAAGAGACCGGGGAGGTCAAGGAGCAGGACATTTTCATGGGCGACTTCCCGCTGATGACCGAGAGCGGAACCTTCATCATCAACGGCGCGGAGCGTGTTATTGTTTCGCAGCTGGTGCGTTCTCCGGGCGTTTACTACGGTGCGGCGCACGACAAGAGCGGAAAGCAGCTTTTTACTGCCACGGTCATCCCCAACCGCGGCGCATGGCTCGAATATGAAACCGATTCCAACGACGTTTACAACGTCCGTATTGATAAAAACCGCAAACTGCCGGTGACCACCTTTGTCCGGGCGCTGGGTCTTTCCTCCAATGACGAGATTCTGGAGATGTTCGGCAGCGACCCGCTGATCCTCTCGACACTCGAGAAGGATTCGACGGTCAATCTCGAAGAGGCGCTGCTCGAGGTCTACCGCAAGCTGCGCCCTGGCGAGCCGCCGACCGTTGAGTCCGCTCAGAGCCACATCGACGCGCTCTTTTTCGACCCGCGCCGGTATGACCTCTCCAAGGTGGGACGCTACAAGTATAATAAAAAACTTGCGATCGCGCCGCGCATCCTCGGGCGCACAGCTGCCCGTCCGGTTATCGACCCGCTCACCGGCGAACTGCTTGCCGATGCAGGCGATGTCTTTGCCCGTGAACTCGCTGAACGGATTGGAAAAGCGGGCGTGGATACCGTTTACCTCAAGGATGATGCGGACGGTGAAATCAAGGTCTTTTCCAACGGCATGGTTGATATCCACGACTTCGTTGGATTTGACTGCTCCGAACTGGGCGTCAATGAGAAGGTCCGGTTTGTCGTGCTGCGCGAAATCCTTGAGAATTGCGCCACCGATGATGAGAAAAAAACGCAGATCGTCGCACGTCATGACGAGCTGATCCCCAAACACATCATCAAGGACGACATTTTCGCTTCGATCAACTATCTCTGCGGACTGGGCAGAGGAGTCGGAACGGTCGATGACATCGACCATCTGGGCAACCGCCGCATCCGTTCGGTCGGTGAACTGCTCCAGAACCAGTTCCGGATCGGTTTTTCCCGTATGGAGCGTGTCATCCGTGAACGGATGGCCACCCAGGCGCAGGATATGGATGTCATTACCCCGCAGGCGCTCATCAATATCCGGCCGGTGGTCGCTTCGATCAAGGAGTTTTTCGGCTCCTCTCCGCTCTCCCAGTTCATGGATCAGACAAACCCACTCGCCGAGCTGACCCACAAACGCCGCCTTTCCGCCCTCGGCCCCGGTGGTCTGTCCCGTGACCGCGCCGGATTCGAGGTCCGCGACGTCCACTACAGCCACTATGGGCGGATGTGCCCGATCGAGACTCCGGAAGGCCCGAACATCGGCCTGATCTCCTATCTTGCAACCTTCGCAAAAATCAATGAATATGGCTTTATCGAAGCGCCTTATCGCCGGGTTGACAAGGCGACCGGGCGGGTGCTCGATGAAGTGGAATATATGACCGCCGATATTGAGGACATGTATGTCATTGCACAGGCGAACGAGCCGCTTACGTCCGAAGGGGCCTTTGCCAACGAGCGGGTCAGCGTCCGTTACCGTGATGCGGTAATGGTCTGCGAACGCGAAAAAGTCGATTATATGGATGTTTCGCCTAAAATGGTGGTGTCGGTCGCGACCGCGATGATCCCGTTCCTCGAGAACGACGACGCCAACCGCGCACTCATGGGCGCGAATATGCAGCGTCAGGCGGTACCTCTGCTGATCCCGGAGGCCCCGATTGTCGCAACGGGTATGGAGTATAAGTCCGCAGTTGACTCGGGTGTTGCGGTCGTTTCCAAACATTCCGGCGAAGTTGAATCGGTCTGTGCCAACGAGATCGTTATCCGTGACGCGCAGGGCGAGCGCCACCCCTATCACCTCATCAAGTTCATGCGCTCCAACCAGAGTACCTGCATCAACCAGCGTCCGATTGTCGCAAAGGGCGAGCGGGTAGAGGTCGGGCAGGTAATTGCCGACGGTCCCTCGACCGACGGCGGAGAGATCAGTCTTGGACGCAACATGCTGATCGGCTTCATGACTTGGGAGGGCTATAACTACGAGGACGCGGTTCTCATCAACGAGCGTCTGGTCAAAGATGATATCTACACCTCGATTCACGTCGAGGAATTTGAAACCGAATCCCGTGACACCAAACTCGGCCCGGAGGAGATCACCCGCGATATCCCTAACGTGGGTGACGATGCCCTTAAGGAACTGGACGAGCGCGGTATTATCCGAATCGGTGCGGAGGTGCGTGCAGGCGATATTCTGGTCGGCAAGGTCACACCCAAGGGTGAAACCGAGCTGAATGCTGAAGAGCGGCTGCTGCGTGCGATCTTCGGCGAGAAGGCCCGTGAGGTGCGCGACACCTCACTCCGCGTCCCACACGGCGAATATGGTACGGTGGTCGATGTCAAGGTATTCACCCGCGAGAATTGTGACGAGCTGTCACCCGGCGTGAACATGGTTGTTCGCTGCTACATTATCCAGAAGCGTAAATTAAGCGTTGGAGATAAGATGGCGGGCCGCCACGGCAATAAAGGTGTTGTCTCGCGCGTACTGCCGCAGGAGGATATGCCCTATCTGCCTGATGGGCGTCCGCTCGACATCCTGCTCAACCCGCTGGGCGTTCCGTCCCGTATGAACATTGGACAGGTGCTTGAAGTGCATCTGGGCCGCGCTGCCGCAGAGCTGGGTTGGAAGGTCATGACCCCGGTTTTTGACGGTGCGAACGAAGAGGACATCGCCGACTGCCTTGAGCAGGCCGGATTGTCCCGAGATGGTAAAACCTGGCTGCGCGATGGGCGTACCGGTGAACTGTTTGACAACCCGGTCACTGTCGGCTATATGTATTATCTCAAGCTCCATCATCTTGTTGATGATAAGATCCATGCCCGCTCGACCGGCCCGTACTCGCTGGTCACCCAGCAGCCGCTGGGAGGTAAGGCACAGTTCGGCGGACAGCGGTTTGGAGAGATGGAGGTCTGGGCGCTGGAAGCCTACGGCGCCGCTTATACCCTTCAGGAGATTCTGACTGTCAAGTCGGATGACGTGGTGGGCCGCGTCAAGACGTTCGAGTCGATCGTCAAGGGCAAGAATGTGCCGAAACCGGGCATTCCCGAGTCATTCAAGGTTCTGATTAAGGAGCTTCAGTCGCTCGGCCTTGATGTGCGGGTGCTCGATAAGGACGATCAGGAGATCGATCTCAAGCAGACGTTTGACGATGACGACAACATGGGCCTCACACCGGTGGACGATTCCCTCATGGAAGGGGTAGAGGTTGCCGGGGAGTTTGAGGACGGGTTTGACATTGAGCATCCCGACGTTGATCCGGATGCGGAACCGGATCTCGACCTGCTCGACATGGAGCCGGACCTCGACCTGGAGGACAGCTTTGACCCGCTCGAGGTACTCGGGCTGGACAACATCCCGAATGACGACAATTTCTAGGCAGGATCGCGCGGGAATCCCTGCGCAGCTCGCCGGAAAGATTCTGCCATAAACAAGAAAGAGGGGTTCGCATTTGGAATTTAACGTATTTGAATCAATCAAAATCGGACTGGCGTCGCCCGACCTGATTCGTGAATGGTCGAGCGGAGAGGTCAAGAAGCCCGAAACCATCAACTACCGCACGTTAAAGCCCGAACGGGAAGGGCTTTTCTGTGAAAAGATATTTGGACCCACCAAGGACTGGGAGTGCTACTGCGGACGGTATAAGCGTATCCGCTACAAGGGAAAAGTCTGCGAACGCTGCGGCGTCGAGGTCACCCGCTCCAAGGTTCGCCGCGAGCGGATGGGCCATATTGAGCTGGCTGCGCCTGTCTCCCACATCTGGTATTTCAAAGGCACCAGTTCCCGTATGGGGCTGCTGCTCAACATGTCCCCGCGCCTGCTCGAAAAGGTGCTCTATTTCGCATCCTATGTGGTCATTGATCCCGGCATGACCAACCTGAAAAAATATACCCTGCTTTCTGAAAAGGAATACCGCGATCTCAAGGAAGCGTATGAGGACGATTTCCGCGCCGGCATGGGTGCGGAGGCGATCAAGGAGCTGCTTGCCGAGCTGGATCTCGACAAGCTAGCTGCAGAGCTGAAAACCGACCTCGAAACCGCTGCCGGACAGAAACGGATCAAGCTGATTAAGCGGCTTGAGGTGGTTGAGGCGTTCCGCCAGAGCCAAAACCGGCCTGAATGGATGATTCTCGATGTGGTGCCGGTTATCCCGCCGGACATCCGTCCGATGGTTCAGCTGGACGGCGGACGGTTCGCCACCTCCGACCTGAACGACCTCTACCGCCGGGTTATCAACCGCAATAACCGTCTGAAAAAACTGCTTGAACTGGGTGCACCCGATATCATTGTGCGCAACGAAAAGCGGATGCTTCAGGAGGCGGTCGACGCGCTGATCGACAACGGCCGCCGCGGCCGCCCGGTCACCGGCCCGAATAACCGCCCGCTGAAATCCCTCTCGGATATGCTCAAGGGCAAACAGGGCCGGTTCCGCCAGAACCTGCTCGGCAAACGTGTCGACTACTCAGGGCGTTCGGTTATCGTCGTCGGCCCGGAGCTGAAGATGTACCAGTGCGGCCTGCCCAAGGAGATGGCGCTCGAGCTGTTCAAGCCGTTCGTTATGAAGCGTCTGGTCGATCTCAAGGTCGCCACTAACATCAAAAATGCGCGTAAGATGGTCGAGCGCGCCACTGTCAAGGATGTTTGGGACTGTCTTGAAGTGGTTATCAAGGACCATCCGGTTCTTCTCAACCGCGCACCGACCCTTCACCGCCTAGGAATCCAGGCGTTCGAGCCGGTGCTCGTCGAAGGACGTGCGCTCAAACTGCATCCGCTGGTCTGTACTGCGTATAATGCGGACTTCGATGGCGACCAGATGGCGGTGCATGTCCCGCTTTCTGCCGAGGCACAGGCTGAAGCGCGGTTCCTGATGCTCGCGGCCAACAACCTGCTCAAACCGTCGGACGGTAAGCCGGTTGCGGTCCCGACGCAGGACATGGTGCTTGGCTCCTACTACCTCACCATGCTGCGTGAGGATGAAAAGGGCGCGGGCAAGGTGTTCCGTGACTGTGATGAGGCGTTGATGGCGTACCAGGCGGGTGCGGTTGGACTGCATGCGCCAATCAAAGTCCGTGTGACCCGTGAAGTGGGCGACCGGTCCCTTTCCAAAATCATCGACGCGACAGTCGGGCGCATCATCTTCAACGATCCGATTCCACAGGATCTCGGTTATGTCAACCGCGATGACCCTGAGCGGATGTTTGACCTTGAGGTCAGCTTTCTGGTGCGCAAGAAAGAGCTTGGAAAAATTATTGATAAATGTATCCGTACCTACGGCACCGCGAAAACGGCCGAGGTGCTCGACCGGATCAAGGCGCAGGGTTTCAAATATTCTACCAGAGGCGCGATCACTGTTGCGGTCTACGATGCGGTGATCCCGCCCGAAAAAGCGGAATATATCGCAGAGGCGGAGAAGAAGGTCGAGACGATCAAACGGCAGTACGACCGCGGATTTATCTCGGACGATGTGCGTTACGAGCGGGTGGTTACCACCTGGAACGACTGCTCGGCCAAGATTAAGGATGCACTGACCGATACGTTCACCTCAAGCAACCCGATCTTCATGATGGCAGATTCGGGCGCGCGTGGTTCAATGGACCAGATCAAGCAGCTTGCCGGTATGCGCGGGCTGATTGCAAATACCTCCGGACGTGCGATTGAAATCCCAATTAAGGCGAACTACCGTGAGGGCTTGAACATCCTCGAATACTTCAACTCCTCCCGAGGCGCACGTAAGGGCCTTGCCGATACCGCGCTGCGTACCGCTGACTCGGGTTACCTGACCCGACGTCTGGTTGACGTTTCGCAGGAGGTCATTATCCGAGAGCACGACTGCGGCACCCATGAGGGGCTTGTGGTCTGCGACATCGTGGACAGCGGGCGTGTCATCGAGGACTTCACCGAGCGTCTGATTGGCCGCTACGTGGCGGACGACGTGGTAGACCCGGCCACCGGCGAGGTAATCGTCTCCCGCGACCAGATGATGACCGAAGCGGATGCAATCAAAATCCGTGATGCGGGCTTCACTGAAATCAAAATCCGGACCCCGCTCAACTGCGAGTCCAAGATCGGCGTCTGTGCGAAATGCTATGGATCCAACCTTGCCAACGGTCAGCCGGTTGGGATCGGTGAGGCGGTCGGTATCATAGCGGCACAGTCGATCGGTGAGCCGGGTACCCAGCTCACCATGCGTACCTTCCACACAGGCGGTATTGCGTCCACCTCGGATATTACACAGGGTCTTCCGCGCGTTGAAGAGCTGTTCGAGGCCCGCAAGCCCAAGAACAGCGCGATTATCTCCCATTTGGATGGGGAAGTCTCGTTCGAGAAGGATCCCAAGGGCGGCGACTTTGTGGTCGTCACTGCGGATGATGGCGAACGGTTCGAGCGTCAGGTGGTCTATGGTTCCACCTTGCGTGTTTCGGCAGGTGACCGTGTCAAAAAAGGCGATATGATTACCGAAGGCGCGATTGAGCCGAACGAAATCCTTGCGGTCAGTGGACATCTCGCAGTGCAGGATTATCTGATCAAAGAGGTGCAGCGCACCTACCGTACACAGGGTGTTGACATCAACGACAAGCATATCGAGGTCATTGTCCGCCAGATGATGCGCAAGGTCAAGATTGCAGACGGCGGCGACACCGCGCTGATCTCCGGTTCGAATATTGAAAAGAGCGAGCTGGCACAGGTCAACCGCGAGGTCGACGAGCTGAACGCGGCGGACGGTGGGATTCGCCGTCATGCGGAGGGGATTCCGGTCCTGTTGGGAATCACCAAGGCTTCGCTGGCGACCGAGAGCTTTATGTCAGCAGCTTCGTTCCAGGAGACTACCCGTGTGCTGACCGAAGCTGCAATCAAAGGCAAGATCGACAAGCTGACTGGCCTTAAAGAAAATGTTATCATCGGTAAGCTGGTGCCGGCTGGTACCGGTACGGTCGATTATGACACGCTCGAACTGGTCAGCATGGATTCGAACGCCGAAAAAGGAGACTATGACTTCATTACCGAGCTGGACGGCGAACCTTCAGACGCCGCTCAAACGGTCTGATTTTCCGGATTTTCTCCAGCATCGGTGTGGATACGCGCCTGTTTGTTGTGCATCTGTACAAAAATTGTAAAATTTAAATGTATGTATTGACAAGGGGTGCGGTCACAGGATATAATAAAAAACTGTGAGATTACTCATGGTTCTGGTTTCAGCGGGGCAGGGGATTTCCTCTGCCCCTTGAAATAAAATTTTTATTTAAGGAGGTGCAAATATGCCAACCTTCAACCAGCTTGTCCGCAAGGGTAGAGAGGTCACGGTGAAGAAGTCCACTGCGCCTGCGCTCCTGAAAGGATGGAACTCGAAAAAACGGGTTGCGATCGATCAGAATTCGCCGCAGAAGAGGGGCGTCTGCACTGCTATCAGAACTTCCACCCCGAAAAAGCCGAACTCCGCGCTCAGAAAAGTTGCAAGGGTCAGGCTGTCCAATGGTTTTGAGGTCACGTCCTATATTCCGGGCATCGGCCACAACCTGCAGGAACACAGCGTGGTTCTGATTCGCGGCGGTCGTGTTAAGGACCTCCCTGGTGTCCGTTACCACATCATCCGCGGTACGCTCGACGCGCAGGGCGTTGCGAAGAGGATGCAGGCCCGTTCCAAATACGGTGCCAAACGTCCGAAGGCTGGTGCCAAGAAGTAATAAAACTTTTCGAGTATTTTGCCATTTTCAGGCTATCATAATAGATGAGCGGCTGAAAACTGGCACGTACGGAAGTTTTGTCACTTTCGAGTACCAATGAATTCATTACAATTATGAAGGAGGGAAGCGAAGTGCCAAGAAGAGGTCGCATTGCAAAACGTGACGTTTTGCCTGATCCTGTTTACAATTCCAAGCTGGTGACACGCCTGATCAACAACATCATGTATGATGGGAAAAAGGGCGTTGCCCAGAAGATTGTATACGGTGCATTCGATATTGTCAAAGAAAAAACCGGCAAGGACCCGCTGGAGGCTTTCGAGCAGTCGATGGAAAACATCATGCCTGTGCTGGAGGTAAAAGCACGCCGTGTCGGCGGCGCCACCTATCAGGTTCCGATGGAGGTCCGTCCGGAACGCCGTCAGACCCTCGGTCTGCGCTGGATCACCAACTATTCCAGAAACCGCGGCGAAAAGACGATGAAAGAGCGTCTGGCCGGGGAGATCATGGACGCGCTGAACCAGACCGGCGGCGCGGTGAAAAAACGCGAGGATACCCACAAGATGGCGGATGCAAACAAAGCGTTTGCACATTACCGCTGGTAATGCGCTACGGGTTTTCGCAGGTCTATTTTATCTTTCACCCGGCGGGGTCAGCTTTTGCTGAACCGGCGTCGGTGCGCAAAAAATAAGGGAGGACACTATGCCAAGAGACGTCTCTTTGGAATTAACCCGTAATATCGGCATAATGGCCCACATTGACGCCGGAAAAACCACCACTACCGAGCGAATCCTGTATTATACAGGCATCAACCACAAGATTGGTGAGACCCACGAGGGTACGGCGACAATGGACTGGATGGCGCAGGAGCAGGAGCGTGGTATTACCATCACCTCCGCTGCGACCACCTGTTACTGGAAGGGCCACAGAATCAACATCATCGACACCCCTGGACACGTTGATTTCACGGTTGAGGTTGAGCGCTCGCTGAAAGTGCTCGATGGCTCGGTCACCGTATTCTGCGCAAAGGGCGGCGTTGAGCCTCAGTCGGAAACCGTCTGGCGCCAGGCAAATAAATACCATGTCCCGCGTATGGGATATGTCAATAAAATGGACATCATGGGCGCGGATTTCTATCGTGTCGTCGATATGATGCGCGCGCGCCTCAAATGTAATGCGGTGCCCATCCAGCTCCCGATCGGTGCAGAGACCTTTTTCAAAGGGATCATCGACCTGATCGAGATGAAGGCGGACATCTATTACGACGACCTCGGCAAGGATATGCGCGTCGAGGAGATTCCCGAGGAGATGAAGGAGAAGGCGGAAGAGTATCGTGAGCAGATGCTCGAAGCGATCTCCGAAACCGATGAGGGGATCATGGAGAAATACCTCGCGGGCGAGGAAATTACGATCGAAGAGATCAAAGCTGCGCTGCGCAAGGCGACAATTAATAACGACATTGTTCCGGTCTGCTGTGGTACCTCTTATAAAAATAAGGGTGTCCAGAAGCTGCTCGATGCGGTGATCGACTTTATGCCGGCTCCGACCGATATTGAGGCGATCAAGGGGACCAACCCCGAGACTGAAGAGTCCGAGGTTCGCCATGCGAGCGATAAAGAGCCGTTTGCGGCTCTGGCGTTTAAGATCGCGACCGACCCATATGTGGGCAAGCTCTGCTTCTTCCGCGTCTATTCGGGTACTGTCGATGCAGGAGCGACTGTTTATAATTCGAGCAAGCAGAATTCCGAGCGTATGGGCCGTATCCTTCAGATGCATGCCAATCACCGCAAGGATATCGATACGGTTTATGCAGGCGACATTGCTGCGGCAGTTGGCCTGAAGAATACGACCACTGGCGATACCCTTTGCGACCCGAAACACGAGATCATTCTCGAGTCGATGGAGTTCCCGGAGCCGGTTATCAACCTGGCGATCGAGCCTAAGACCAAAGCTGGTCAGGAAAAGATGGGCATTGGCCTGAGTAAGCTCGCCGAGGAGGATCCGACCTTCAAGACTTGGACCGATCAGGAGACCGGTCAGACGATCATCGCAGGCATGGGCGAGCTCCATCTGGAGATCATTGTCGACCGTCTGCTCCGTGAGTTCAAGGTCGAGGCGAACGTCGGTAAACCGCAGGTTGCCTATAAGGAGACCATCCGCAAGCTTGCTGATGTCGATCACAAATATGCACGTCAGTCGGGCGGTAAAGGCCAGTATGGTCACGTCAAGATCAAGATCGAGCCGAACGAGAGCGGCAAGGGATATGAGTTTATCAATGCAATCGTTGGTGGTGCGATCCCCAAAGAGTACATTGGTCCGATCGACCAGGGTATTCAGGGCGCAATGCAGGCGGGAGTGCTCGCCGGCTATCCGGTCGTTGACGTGAAGGTCACCCTTTACGACGGTTCTTACCATGAGGTTGACTCCTCTGAAATGGCGTTCAAGATCGCCGCTTCGATGGCGTTCAAACAGGCGATGTCGAAAGCTGACCCTGTTTTGCTCGAACCGATCATGAAGGTTGCGGTCAACACTCCGGAGGACTATATGGGCGATGTTATCGGCGACCTGAACAGCCGCCGCGGACAGATTCAGGGAATGGAAGCGGTGTTCGGTGCGCAGGAGATCAAGGCGTTTGTGCCGCTCTCCGAGATGGCCGGTTATTCCAACGATCTGCGCTCCAAAACCCAGGGACGCGGCAGTTATGTTATGGAACCGAGCCACTATATCGAGGTTCCGAAGTCGATTGCCGAGGACATCATGAGTTCCCGCGGCAAAAAAGCGGAATAATCTGTCTTTTAGGCTTGCATTTTGCAGCTTAACTTGGTAGAATAAGACCAAGAGACCTATGATAAAAAATAAGGATTACAAGGGAGGAACATTTACGATGGCAAAGGCACATTTTGAAAGAAACAAGCCGCATGTAAATATCGGCACCATCGGTCACGTTGACCACGGCAAAACCACGCTGACCGCGGCGATCACCAAGACGCTGGCAATGAAAGGCCAGGCGAAATACGAGGCTTACGACATGATCGATAAGGCCCCGGAGGAGAGAGAGCGCGGCATCACGATCAATACCGCTCACGTTGAGTACGAGACCGACAACCGTCACTATGCGCACGTTGACTGCCCGGGACATGCTGACTATGTTAAGAACATGATCACCGGTGCTGCACAGATGGATGGTGCGATTCTGGTTGTTTCTGCTGCGGATGGCCCGATGCCCCAGACCCGTGAGCACATCCTGCTCTCCCGTCAGGTTGGCGTTCCTTATATCGTTGTTTTTATGAACAAATCGGATCAGGTTGACGATCCCGAGCTGCTTGAGCTGGTCGAAATGGAGATCCGTGAGCTGCTTTCGAGCTACGAGTTCCCGGGTGATGATATTCCGATCGTTAAGGGTTCTGCACTCCAGGCTCTTGAGGCACCGGATGATATCAGCAATGACGCTTATAAGCCGATCCTCGAACTGATGCAGGCAGTTGACGACTACATCCCGACTCCGGAGCGTAAGGCTGATCTGCCGTTCCTGATGCCGGTTGAGGATGTCTTCACCATCACTGGGCGCGGCACCGTTGCGACCGGTCGTGTTGAGCGCGGTAAGCTGAACACTGGTGATGAGGTTGAGATTGTCGGTCTGACCGATGAGAAGAGAAAGACTGTCGTTACCGGTATCGAGATGTTCCGCAAGATCCTTGACTATGCTGAGGCAGGCGACAATATCGGTGCACTGCTCCGCGGCGTTCAGAGAACCGAGATCGAGCGTGGTCAGGTTCTGTGTAAGCCCAACTCGATCCATCCCCACACCAAATTCCGTGGACAGGTTTATATCCTGAAAAAGGATGAGGGCGGCCGTCATACCCCGTTCTTCAACAACTATCGTCCGCAGTTCTATTTCCGTACCACTGACGTTACCGGCGTGATCACACTGCCCGAGGGCGTTGAGATGTGTATGCCTGGCGATAACGTTGAGATGGATGTTGAGCTGATTACTCCGATCGCGATCGAAGAAGGTCTGCGTTTTGCGATTCGTGAGGGTGGTCGTACCGTTGGTTCGGGTGTTGTTATCAAGATCAACGAATAAGTTTTAGCTGTTGCTTTTTCAAAAGGACGCTCTGGAAATCGGAGCGTCCTTTCTGTACATCTTTCCGAATTTTGAAGTCTCTTTGGACTTTTGCTCGTTTTATGTTTAGAGTGGCCACTTCCTGCGTTAGAAAGGGAATTCTCCAAAGGCTAAAAAGCAGGTGTTTCTCGGGAGATATGTTATCCTTGAATAAACTGCTAGAGTTTGGAACGACGCTCTATGGTTTTCGCAGACAACAGAAGTGCTCCGTCTTCTGATGATATTGACAAAGGGGAAATCTAAATGGGATGTCTTGGAAATTTGATCTGGTTTCTATTTGGTGGAATTTGGCTCGGGCTCGGCTGGGTTTTGGCAGGAGTGCTTTGGTGCATCACCATTGTGGGAATCCCGGTGGGCATACAGTGCTTTAAGTTCGCGCAGCTCAGTTTTTTTCCCTTTGGGAAAGAGGTGCGGTATGGCGGGGGAGCGGGGACGATGCTGCTGAATATCCTCTGGCTGATAGCCAGCGGCTTGCTGCTTGCGGCAGAGGCCGCGTTGATCGGATGCCTGTGGAGCCTGACGATTATAGGCATTCCGATCGGAATGCAGTGTTTTAAGATCGCTAGACTTGCGTTAATGCCGTTTGGAGCTTCGGTTGTAACAAATTCTTGAGTTTTCAGAGCTGCTATTGAAAAGAAGATATTAATAAAAAAAATAACAGAATAGCCGCTGCAGCCGTGTTCCTTTGGACGGTTTTGTGGCTTTCAGAGGCAGAACCGACAGAAGGCCTTGATATCTGCCGAATAAGGAGGATTTGAAGGAATGAGGCATTGGTCCTCACAAGAGAAAAAACAATTTATTAGACTGGGATTGCTGGTTGCAGGCACAGTATTGGTAATTGGCGCGTTGGCATTGCTCTGTATGCCATTTTTTGCAAAGATTGAGGAGCCAGAGTTTCAGCAACAGTTTCAGAAATGGGTCTATTCTCTTGGCTGGAAGGGGTGCTTGATCCTGCTCGGCATCCAGATTTTCCAGATCATCATTGCCTTTATCCCGGGGGAGCCGGTCGAGCTGCTTGCCGGGATGTTATACGGTGCATGGGGCGGGCTGATGATCTGTCTGACAGGGATTCTGATGGCTTCTACAGCGATCTTTTTTGCTGTAAGAAAACTGGGTTATCCAGCTGTTGTACGAATTTTTGGCAAGGAAAAACTGGACGAGTTTAAGTTTTTCAACAGCGCGGAAAAGGCTGAGGTTGTGACGTTTATCCTTTTCTTGATTCCAGGAACTCCCAAAGATATGTTGACCTATCTGGCAGGTATCAGCAGGATAAAACCAGCATCTTTCCTGTTCCTTTCGACGTTTGCGCGCATCCCATCTGTGGTTACTTCTACGCTAATGGGGTCGACGATGAGCAGTGGGAACTGGGAGATGACAGTTTTGATCTTTCTGCTGACCGCTGCGATTGGTCTGGTGGGGATTCTCTATAAAGACAGAATTTTACATCGTCTGCGCCGCTGAAAAAGGTTGCCAGGTGCCAGTGTGTGACTGGATTCGATCGTCTGAAAAATGCGCCCGGATGATTCCATATAAACGCAGCAAGCGGCGGTAGGGAAGTGGATTATTCCTTACCGCCGCTTTGTTTTTTACCGCTGAAAGAAGAGCAAGTTTTCCTCTGTAGCTTTGCGCACAAAATACAAAAATAGTTCCGCACCTTTAGAACTACTTAATTTTACTGAATCCTTTGCAAAGTGGATTCTGAAGCCGTTATATGAGCTTTACAAAGTTCGAAAAGATGCGAAACGCCCGAATTTTTTGCAAATAGTGTGCAAACGGAGTGGGGGCATTTTCGAGCGATTTTAAAGTATATATCATAGATTTAGCATATCAAATGAAAACCCCTGTCTGGGGGATATTTGCGAAAATATCTTTTGAAATTGCGAAAATAATGGGATTTCCAGGATGCCCCTCTGTACTATGTACAAGGCAGAGTACCAGCCGTGTGGCTTTTGAATGGGGGCCTGTTGCTTTTGGATCATTGCCGCAGTGTATGGGAGATGTACTGCAAAACAATCTCTTATGAAATCGGCGTTGAAGAAAGGAGCGGCATGAAATAGAAGCGGCCGAAACATCCATGTTTCGGCCGCTTCCAATTTTTGTAGAAAAAGACGGCTGTTTCGATTTTTCAAGCAGCTCCTAGTGCTTATAATCAAAATCGGGGATTTCGTGCCAGCGTTGGCGGAAATAATGCGCCGCGAGCTTGGGTCTGCGATCTCGGCTGAACAGCCCTTTTTTGTTTCCATCCACCCGCAGGATGCCTTGCGAAGTTGCAAAATCAGCGAAGTTCCAGACCTGCTCGCCAATGAAGTTGGGATATCGGTCAGCAACTTCGTTGTTTGCTCGGTAGTAGTCCACTTGATATTCCTCGGTAAACATGGTCGGGGTGGCCAAATGCAGGCCGCTTACTGTATCCGCGCCATATTCGGTGAACATGACCGGTTTGCCAGTCTGCGCCCAATAATCCAGCTCCTTGGCAAGCGCCTGTTTCGCCGCTTCCAGATCACCGCCGTAAACGTACCAGCCGTAGTAACGATTGAGGCAGACCACGTCCGAAAGCAGCATCGCCTTGTCTTTCCGATAATCGTTCTGGATTGCGACGAGGGAGACCGGCCGTTTTTGCGGGTCACACTCCCGGACCAGCGAGAGAAGAGGCTGAAAATAGTCCACTGCGCTGTCCGGGTGGGAAGCTGTATCCGCTTCGTTGGCAACGATCCACATGACGACGCAGGCATGGTTTTTGTCGCGGGCCACAAGGTCGCGGAGCACCTCCCGGTGGTGCTCATGCGTGCGGATGGTCTCATAGGTGTTGATTGCATTTCCGTGGTTTGAGAGTCCAAAATTGAGGTTGACTCCTACGGCTGGAGCCTCGTCCAGCACGACGATCCCCTCCCGGTCGCACAATCGGAGCATCTCTTCGCTATAGGGATAGTGGCTGGTGCGGAACGAGTTGGCTCCCTGCCATTTCATCAATGCGAGGTCTTTGACATTGAGTGCCTCGTCCAACCCCCGTCCGCGGAAGTAGGAATCCTCATGCTTCCCGTACCCTTTGAAATAGAATGGGCGGCTGTTGATGAGGAACTGGTTTCCCCGTAGTTCGACAGTGCGCACCCCAACCGGAAGCGTGTAGCAGTCTGTCCCAAACCGCACACAGACCGTATAAAGGTAGGCGTTTCCCGGCTGCCAGAGCCGCACATTCCGGATGGTGATTTGTCCGGATGCGCCGGATGCCTGCGCAACCTCGATTCCGTCCTCGTCGGTCACGGTGAGTGAAACTTCACCGGAACCACAGGTCCTGACCTCGTAAGAAAGTTCCGCATCGTTTCCGTGTACAGAGGGCACCACAGTCAGGTCCTCGATAAACGCTTTTGGAGTCGAGTAAAGTTTGACCGGACGGACGATCCCGGCATAGTTGAAAAAGTCAAAGTTGGGATAGTTCTGTTTTTTCAGGGTAATTTCCGGGTCGGCGGGAATCATACCGCCGAGCTGCCCGGGCGTTTCGCATCCGACCGGGAGGGTACTGTGGTCGATCCGGTTATCAACCACGACAGTCAGCAGATTGGAACCATCCCGGACCATCCCGCCAATTTCCACCTCGAATGGCAGAAATCCTCCTTTGTGGGAGATCATCAGGTTGCCGTTCAGGTATACCTGTGCATGATGGGTCACCGCACCAAACCGAAGTACCAGCCGTTCCTGCGTGAGCAGGGAAGGAACCGAAAATTCTGTCTGGTAAAACGCCAGTCCATAATGGTCTCGAAAGGCTTCTCCTTCCTTTTGATCGTTGTAGGAAGCGGGAACGGCGATGGTATCACAGTTTTCCAATCGACGGGCCTGCCACCCCTGTTCGACACCGGACCCGTCATCCAGCCGGAACCGCCAGATGCCGCCAAGATCAATCACTGCCCGGGCATCGTTGAGGATTGGATACAGCATGAAAAACACTCCTTTTCAAATCACTGACCATAGTGTTGCCGGAAAATACCGGTATAGTCAGCAGACCTGAAAACAACGCAGATTTCCTGAGAGGATGTTAGTCAATTTTCTCTGTTCAAATCCGGCAGCAGCCGGGATTGGGTATCCAGCAGGTCTCTGGCGGTCTTAATCAGGTAATCCTGGAGATCCGGCAGAAGTGCATCAAATATCTCAAAAAATTCCTTCTGTTTTTTCTCATTTTCAAGAAACATCTGACCCAATCCGGTGCGTAGCCAGTGTTCATTGACGTTGAACTGAGAACAGATGGATTTGATGTTCTGTTCAGTGACTGTAGAACCATTTTTCTCCATATAGCTGATCGCGTTCTGCTTTAAGCCGATCCGTTCCGCAAATTCCCTTTGGCGCAGGCCAAGTGTTTTTCTCAGCTCGCGGATACGATTATTCATTTGCAGCACCTCCAATCTCATAATATCAATAAATGATAAAAAAGTCAAGAAAAATAGCATGTACGGGTTGACTTTAAACTCTTATTGATGTAAAATAAAACTATAAAATCAATAAAAGATAAAACAGGGAGGAGGATTCGACATGGAAAGAAACAGGAGATCAGATATGCTGATGATCTTCAACGCACTTTCGGAACAGAACAAGGACATCGTGCTCCTGGTCGCAAAAAGTGTGCAGGTGGCACAGGAAGCGGTCAAACAGCCTTTGCACCTTCCAAAACCTGACAGTACGGCGACGCGGGCTTGATCTTCGGAAATTTTTTTTGATGGAGCATTTCCTTTTTAATCTGCCGGTCGATCATTAAAATTGAGAGAACATAGCTAGGAATGGTCAGCAGGGGAGGGACAAAACATGATCCGCGGCAACTATAACATTACATTTTTACAGCAGATGTTGGGGATTTCCTCACCGATGTCCCCCATGTCGAAGCTCTCGGTGTCGTCCCTGTCATCGCCCGAGGTGCAGAACCAACTAAAAGCGGCGGGGATTGATGTCAACAGCAGGCAGTATCAGGCTGTTATGAAGGATATGATGGGTGCGCTCGACGGAAGGGCCGGGTACACAACTGTTAGCGCGATCAAAAACAGGATGAGACAATATAACGCCGATGGGGATTATGTCGGGCCGGGCGGGATTGTCGTGCCGGGAATGATTGCAACTGGGATACCGGAATCCGAAAGACACCAGATTATCAATGTTTCGGAGGATGCGCGCCAAAAAATGTTCGATGAAACCAAGCGGCATTTTCTTCAGGAATATGGCGTTGCAAATGGGGATACCACCAAGCGGTCGGAAGTGTTCCGGGCGTTCCAGCTTAGTATCCCAAAAGAAGACAGGCTAAAGGGGACATGGACGCTCGGACAGTATGAAAGGGCATACACGCGGGCATTTGTGGATGCTGTTAAGGCCGTCAATCCAAACTGGGAGCCAGGGCAGCCGTTTGATAAAAGTATTCTGGACAGTGTGACAAGAGAATCTGTGGATCATGCACTTGTGAAGTCAGGAAATAAGCTCGTTTTTTCGAACAAATCAGTGAACATCCGTATATAACAGGCGGGTATCTGCTTGTTTTCAATATAACCGTTTAAGGAGGAGAAACAATGAATGTTGGGGCAGTTGGGGCAGTTGGGACTGCGCAGGCTCAGCAGGCCGGGCGCGGCGGAAAAAATGGAAATGCCATTCAGAATCTGAATAAAGAGATTCAGTCTCTCAAGGAAGAAGTGAAAAAGCGGCGGATCGATATACGCAAGCTGAGCAAAGACAAGACATTGAGCGATGCGCAGAGAGAAGCCAAACAGAAGCTTTTGGAGAGCGAGATTGAAAATTATCAGCAGCAGATCACGCAGAAGCAGCAGAGAATTCAGGAGTTGCGGGAGGAGCAGTCGAACAAAAAATCGTCCGAATCGTCTCAGAAGTCTGAGCCGGAGAAAACGCCGGAAGAGACGCGGCATGTGGACACCAAGACGGTGCATGGCCTGATTTCTTCCAGCACAAGCCTAGATACGGTCGAACAGCTGAATTCGGTGAAGAACGGTCTTGCGCGTGCGGCCAAAACGCTTGCACGCACGATCGAATCAGATGACGCAACCTTTGGCAAATGGGGCGGCGCTTTGCAGGTCAATCGAGATGAGCTGGAAAGCCTGAACAGCAAGGTGCGCAAGATGGAAATGGACATTAGTGGGCGCTTGGGAGATTTGCTCGAGGAGAGCAAGGAAACCGAGGACGAAAGTTTGGAAGCGAAAGATCCGGGGAAGGCCGAAGATGCGAGTGGAAACAGGCACAAAGAGGCTCAGAAAGAGGAAGAACCGCAAAAAATCGACACCTACGCATAATAAATACAGTTTATGATTCAGGGCGGCTGCCGAAGTCAGGCAGCCGCCCTTTTGCTGTTTACAGGGAAAGAAATACGATACAGATTTTACAGTTCAAGACTGGGTGCCCTTTCCAATAAGAGGGGCGGAGGGATTGCAAGATTGCAAAAGCCATGGTATAATAGCTGCAAAGCGGCTATTATACCAGAGCTATGGCCTGGACGATGATACCGCATCGCTTTGCGATTGTGGTATCATAATCGTAGTATGCCGTTGGGGTGCTGTCTGCGGACGAGAAATCGTATGCTGATCGGATGGCTCCACAGAATCCATCTACATAAATATAGATTGGGCTTATGCAGAATCCAATCTCAGAGACGGGCGAGGTATCCCTGTGAAAAGAAACAAAACCCTGATCCAACCAATTTTATATATTGTTGCGGGCTGCTGTATCGCGATGTCGGTTTCGGCGGCATTCTTCGACGTACGGCTGTTCTACATCTGTGCGTTTGTATCCTGTGCCTGTGTCGGCCTCACCTATTGGCATATCTGTAACGCGAGGCAGGAGATCAACACATTTCTCATGCAGAGTGCACATGCCCTTAATACGATCCAGCGGGATGCCCTGCGGGATTATCCGATCCCTGTTTTTGTCTGCGCCGCGGATGGAGAAATCCTCTGGTGTAATCCTCTGGCGGAAAAAATTGTGCTGAAGGGCGAGGAGACCTGTTCCCGCAGCATCTATACGATCCTTGCGGGCGGCGAGATTACCCACCCCTGCCCAATTGGCGGATATGATGTTTCCTATCACGACAGAAACTACGCGGTTTATACTGTCCCGGCAGTCAGCGAGAGCGATACGCTTTATATGGTGTATTTCTATGAAAACACCGAGCTGAAAAAGTATACACAGGAATATTTCGAGAGCCGTCCGTCGGTTATGCTGATCCTTGTGGACAACTACGAGGAGATTCAGCAGGGCTTGCCTGACAATGAGCGCACCCGGATGATGGGGCAGATCGAGTATACGGTGAGCAAGTATATCACCGATAATGGCGGGCTGTTGCTCAGGGCAGAACGGGACCGGTTCACTGCGGTGCTGGAGGAACGGTATCTGCGGGGGATCATCTCGGGACGGTTTCAGATTCTTGAACAGATCCGGGCGATCGAGACCGACCGCCATATGGTTGCCACCCTTTCGATCGGCGTCGGAAGGGATGCGGAGACATTGCCTGAAAGCGAGCAGATTGCGCGGCAGGCTCTGGACATGGCGCTTGGGCGCGGCGGGGATCAGGCCGCGGTGCGCGGGGCGAGCGGTTATGAATTCTTTGGAGGCGTATCGAGCGGGGTTGAGAAGCGCACCAAAGTTAAAACCCGTATTGTAGCAAATGCGCTTGAAGAGTTGATGAAGGTCAGCGACAATGTGATCGTTATGGGACACCGGATGGCTGACCTCGACTGTTTTGGGGCGTCGGTGGGAATCATGAAGGCCGCAAAGATGATGGGCAAAGAAGCATATATCGCGATCCGCCGGGAAAAAAATCTGGTCAACCAGATTTATGACCGGATGCTCGAGAACGGCTACCATGGATTGCTGATTGAACCCGAGGATGCGCTCCAGCGGGCGACTAAAAAAACCCTCTTGGTGGTTTGCGATACCCACACAACCAACATCATCGAGTCGGTGGATCTGTACAATGCGTGTCATACGGTTGTCGTGATCGACCATCATCGAAAGATGGTCGGACACATCGACAATGCTGTAATCTTTTACCACGAACCGTATGCGTCGAGCGCGTCCGAGATGGTCACCGAGCTGGTGCAGTATTTTAATGAAAAGATCAAGATCGGGCGGCCGGAAGCAGAGGCCCTGCTTGCGGGAATCATGCTTGATACTAAAAATTTTATCATCAAAACCGGCGTGCGTACCTTCGAAGCTGCCGCCTATCTGCGTAAGATGGGTGCGGATACAGTAGAGGTGAGAAAGCTGTTCGCCTCAACGATGGAAGCCTACCAGCGCAAAGCCAAACTGGTTGCGAATGCGCAGGTTTACAAGGGGTGTGCGATCGCATGGTCGACCGAACGGGACGATACAGAAATCCAGGTCACAGCGGCACAGGCCGCTGACGAACTGCTCAATATCAGCGGTGTGCAGGCATCGTTCCTGATGTTCGAGCAGGGCAAGGGAGTTTCCTACTCCGCCCGCAGTATGGGACAGCTCAATGTCCAGATTATTATGGAAAAGCTCGGCGGTGGAGGACATCACACGATGGCAGGTGCACAGACTCCCGGGATCACGATGGATGAGGCGCGGCAGCGGCTGCGTGAAGCGATCGACCAGTATTTTGAGGAAAACAGCCGCAAATAAAAAATATACCAGATGCTTGCATAACCGTAGTTTTGTGGCGAAATCATGAAATTTTTTTGGTTGGAAGTAAATGGCTTGACAAATTGCACAGATGCATTGTATAATTAACTATGTTATCCACAAACTGTGGATGATAACTCCGGCCTTAAGGCGTGGGGAGGGAATTGGTAAATGTCAGAAATCAGAATTAAAGACAATGAGTCTTTGGACAGCGCGCTGCGTAGATTTAAACGCTCCTGTGCCCGCTCCGGCGTTCTCGCTGAGGTCCGTAAAAGAGAGCACTACGAGAAGCCTTCTGTCAAGCGCAAAAAGAAATCTGAGGCTGCTCGCAAGCGCAAGTTCAAATAATTGCATATTGTGAACAGGAACCGGCGGGAATCTCCTGCCGGTTTTTCCTTTTCCATAGTTGTAAAAATCGGACGTCTGTGCTATAATCGAAGCACTTGAGAAGGATCAGAGTGCTTCTTTTCAAGCCCGTGGCGGGATCTTCGAAGAAGATTATTATAAGCAGCTTTGCTATGGAAATGCTGTGAAGCACTCGTTGAAGATTTATTCCGGGATGCGCAAAACAGCACAATGGAGGGGCGCATATGTCGCTTTTTTACCCCTGTTACAGGTTCCGCCGGATTTGGGAGATTGCTCCGGAATGGTTTACGGTGCACCAGATCTCGGTGGTTTTGCTTGATGTGGACAATACATTGACCACTCATGATAACCCCGAGGTCCCGGATGAGGCCCGGAGATGGATCGCACAGATGCAAAAGGCGGGAATCAAGCTGCTGATCCTCTCGAACAACCGCCCTGAACGGGTAGAGCCGTTCGCCAGAAAGTTGGGGCTGGGATGCATCGCAAACGCGGCAAAGCCGTTGACGCGGGGCGTGCGGCGTGCAGGCGAGCGGCTGGGGGTCCAGAAGCGGGAAATGGCGTTGATTGGAGATCAGATTTTTACCGATATACTTTGCGGTAATCTGGCGGGGATCGTCTCGATTCTGGTTGAGCCAATGGAGTTGGAGCGGTTCCTGTTTTTTAAATTGAAACGCGCAGCCGAGCGAGTGGTTCTGCGCAGAGATCGGAGAAAAGAATTATGAATTTGAAAACCAGGTTTGGCCCGGCAGGGAATGCGCAAAGCTTTTCTGAACTGGGCTATAAAAAAAATACACAGATCCCGGAATATCTGGGGAGATGGGGCTTGAATGCCTACGAATACCAGTGCGGACGGGGTGTTAAAATTTCGGAGGCCGCTGCGAGAGCATTCGGGCAGGTTGCGGCGGAGCAGGACATTCAGCTCAGCCTGCATGCCCCCTACTATATCTCGATGTCGAGTGTCGACCCTGAAAAGCGGGACAAGAGTGTTGACTATGTATTGCAGTCAGCGCGGGCGGTTGACGCACTGGGGGGCGACCGGGTGGTTATCCATACCGGCTCCTGTGGAAAAATCAGTCGGGAGCAGGCGCTTGAGCTGGCGATTGACACCACCAGAAAATGCATAGCGGCACTCGACGGGGAAGGGCTTTCCCACATCCATATGTGTCCGGAAACAATGGGCAAGGTCAACCAGCTTGGCACGCTGGAAGAGGTGCTCGCGCTTTGCAGGCTCGATGAACGGATCCTGCCCTGTATTGACTTTGGGCACCTGAACGCCCGGACATTTGGCAGCCTGAACACGGCGGCGGCATTCGCTGAAATTTTTGAGAAGATGGAAAATGAAATCGGAATCGACCGGATGCGGATGTTCCATTCCCATTTCAGCAAGATTGCCTACACCATCCCAGGCGGTGAAAAATGCCATCTGACCTTTGCGGATACTGAATTCGGACCGGAGTTTGAACCGGTTGCCGAACTGATCGTGAAGAAGGGCTGCACGCCGACGATTATCTGCGAATCCGCAGGAACACAGGCAGAGGATGCGGCTGCAATGAAGGAGCTTTATCTGACAGCGGGGGGAAATATCACATGAAAAAGATACTGCTGATGCATGGACCCAACATCAATCTGGTGGGGGAGCGGGAACCGGGAATTTATGGTTCCGAGAGCTTTGATTCGATCAATCAGGAGACGGTCGCATATGCAAACCGTCTGGGGATGGAATGTGATGTGTTCCAATCGAACAGCGAAGGGGCGTTGATCGACCGTCTGCATGCGGCGCGGGGCGTTTACGACGGGGTGATCCTCAATGCAGGCGCTTATACCCATTACAGCATCGCGATCCGAGACGCAATCGCGGCCATCCGTATTCCGGTGATCGAAGTCCACCTGTCAAACGTTCATGCGCGGGAGGAATTCCGGCATGTTTCGGTGATCGCGCCGGTCTGCAAGGGCGGTATCTTTGGGTTTGGAAAGGGAAGCTATCTGCTGGCAGTCGATGCACTGTCGCGGATCGAATGAGGAGGGAATATCCAAATGGAAGACAGGCTACAGAGGCTTGCGCAGCAGCTGCCGGATGATGTCGATGCAATGCTGATCTGCGAAGCGGTCAACCGGCAGTATTTCACCGGGCTGCGTTCGTCAGCGGGTACCCTGCTGGTTTTCAAACAGGCGCCAGCGGTCTTTTTGATTGATTCGCGTTATTACGAGCGTGCAAAAAAAGACATCCATGGATGCGAGGTCGTTTTACAGGAGAAACTGTTTGAGCAGGTCAGCGAATGGTTCCAGAGACATGGCGTCCGGACGGCGGCAGTCGAAGGGGATTATCTGAACCTTTCTCAATACGCCCGATTCAAAGAAGGCCTCCCCAAGGTTTCTCTGGTTTCGAAGCCGGAGATTGACTCGGCGATCCGGCGGATGCGGATGATTAAATCGCCGGAGGAGATCGCTTCGGTCAGAGCGGCCCAGAAGATCACCGATGATGCATTTTCCCACATCTGCGGTTATATTAAGGAAGGCCGAACCGAGCGTGAGATCGCCGGCGAGCTGCTGGATTTCTGTTACCGGCATGGTTCCGAGCGCCCTTCCTTTGATTACATCGTGGTTTCTGGAAAAAATTCCTCCATGCCTCACGGAGTGCCGGGGGAAAAGCCGGTAGAGCGAGGAGATTTTATCACGATGGATTTCGGCTGCATGATCGACGGCTACTGCTCGGATATGACCCGGACTGTCGCAGTAGGTGCGCTTTCGGATGAGCAGCACCGGGTTTATCAAACAGTGCTGGATGCCCAGCTTGCGGGGATCGCAGCGGTGCGCGCGGGAGTCTCCTGTAAGACTGTCGATGCGGCTGCGCGGGACCTGATTACAGCGGCCGGATATGGGGAGGCATTCGGACATGGGACCGGGCATTCTCTGGGAATTGAGATCCATGAGCCGCCAGCCTTTTCAAAGTCTGACGAAACGATCTGCGAGGCAGGCATGGTGCTTTCGGTGGAACCTGGCATCTATCTGGAGGGGAAGTTTGGTGTGCGGATTGAGGACCTCGTCCATATTACGGCGGATGGATGCGAGAATTTGACCGCATCCGAAAAAAAGCTGCTGGTCCTCCCATAATAGCCATCCGTTGAGGCGAGTACAGGCAATAGCCCGCATCAGGTTTGCGACATCTTCTCAACATCCTGAAACTGTAAGATTTTGTATGGATATACAGAATAAATTATCAGATTCCCCGCAAAAGGGCTTGCAATATTTGTGATTTTGCTATAAAATTAGAGTGTTAATCATTGATACAGCGTTGCCCTGCCTGGAATCGGGGAACATCAAGGATTGTATCATAACTTTTGGAGGTAACAATATGATTTCTGCCGGCGATTTTAGGAATGGCGTGACCTTTGAGATGGATGGAAATGTTGTCCAGATCATCGAGTTCCAGCATGTGAAGCCTGGAAAGGGCGCAGCGTTTGTCAGAACCAAGATCAGGAATGTCATTTCTGGTGCGGTGACTGAGAAAACCTTCAGCCCGACCGAAAAATTTCCGACTGCGTTTGTCGAGAGAAAGGACATGCAGTACCTGTATCAGGACGGCGATCTCTATTATTTTATGGATAATGAGACCTATGAGAACATCCCGATTTCCGCAGATACCCTTGGGGACAACTTCAAGTTTGTCAAGGAAAATATGGACTGCAAGGTTCTTTCCTACAAGGGGAATGTATTCGGTGTGGAGCCCCCGTTCTTTGTAGAGCTGGAGGTCGTTGAGACCGATCCCGGCTTTAAAGGCGATACCGCGACCAATGCTACCAAGCCCGCAAAGCTCGAGACAGGCGCTGAGATCAAGGTTCCGCTGTTTATCGAGGAAGGGGATCACATCAAAGTGGATACCCGTACCGGTGAATATATGGAGCGCGCATAATTACAGATTTTTTCGATTATTGTGATATTTTATAAAAAAGGGAGGTAACTGCTATGACAATTACCGAAAGAGCTGCTTATATCAAGGGACTGGCCGAGGGGCTGGGCATTGATGATTCTACCAAAGAGGGGAAGATTATCAATGCGCTGATTGGTGCGATAGATGATATGTCTCTTACCATTTCCGACCTGGAGGCTCAGATTGATGAACTGAGTGAGCAGGTGGAAACGATCGACGAGGATCTGGGGAGCCTGGAAGAGGATTTCTATGACCTCGATGATGAGTGTGGCTGCGGCTGTGAGGACGATGAGGATGACGATTATCTGGACGGCGACCTCTACGAAGTCTGCTGCCCGACCTGCGGGGACACTGTCTGCATCGACTCCGACATGCTGGAAGAGGGGCAGACTACCTGCCCGAACTGCGGTGAACTGCTCGAGTTCGATCTGGAAGAGGACTGCGGGGACGATCATTGCGATTGCGATAAATAAGCTGTTCGGCTTGTATCTTAGGGAAACACCCCGCTTGCCCGCGGGGTGTTTTCGTGAGGGCAGGCTGGGAAAAAGTAGTTGAATGAGGGGACGGAATGGTAAAAAAGAAATGGGTTGCACTCCTGATCTCTGCTTTGGGGATCGCCCTGGTGCTTGGAGCGCTGGAACGGGCGTCTGCAAACCGTCTGGTAACAGGAACCTCATTCGTGATGGACACTGTCGTGCAATATAGTTTCTATGGGAAGCATGCGCAAGAGGCAAGAGATATGGTTGCGCAGGAGCTTTCCTCGATTGAATCCCGGATGTCGATGCATTTGGAGGATTCAGAGATCAGCGAGTTGAACCGGAATGCGGGGAAAAACGCAGTCCAGCTTTCGGAAGATACATATGAATTGCTTTCCCGCAGCGTTGCATATGCGGAACAAACAAGCGGCATTTTTGATGTGACCATCGCGCCGCTCGCTTCTGCATGGGGGATTACCTCCGATCATCCGCAGGTTCCGGAGCAGAGCCGGATTGATGCACTGCTCGCGTTGGTGGGCTATCAGGACGTTCAGCTCGATCCAGATTCTGCATCTGTCCGGCTTGCCCGGGAAGGGCAGGCGGTGGATGTTGGGGGGATCGCCAAAGGGTATGCCTGCGATGTTGCCAGAAGAATCGCACAGGAATGCGGTGTCAAGTCCGGATATCTGTCGATCGGGGGGAACATCATGGTGATCGGGGAAAAGCCGGACAAAACCCCCTTTAAATTTGGCATCCGTGACCCGAGAGGCACGCCCAACCAATATTTTGGGGTTGTCACGATCCCAGATCTTACGATCGCTACGTCAGGAGATTACGAACGCTTTTTTGAGCAGGGTGGGGTTCGTTACCACCACATCCTTGACCCGAGAACCGGTTATCCTGCCCAGGAGGGGCTGATGTCGGTTTCGGTAATCTCTCCGGACGGTGCGTACGCCGATTTTATGTCAACCTGGCTGTTCATCATGGGGCGTGAATTTGTGGTTGAGAATCTGAATAACTTTGATTGTGGCCTGGTGGCGGTTGATCTGGAAAACCGGGTTTATGTTTCGGAAAATCTGAAAGACAGATTTTTTCCGGCAGATCAGACTGGTGTCTACCAGTTCGAGGGGACGCCATGAGATACAAAGCGGCAAGACCTGCGCTTCTGGGGCTTCTGTTCGCGCTTTCGATTGTGCTTAACCTTGTAGAAGCCGGATTTTCC
Source organism: Anaerotruncus sp. 1XD42-93 (assembly GCF_009917605.1). Taxonomy (NCBI): domain Bacteria; kingdom Bacillati; phylum Bacillota; class Clostridia; order Eubacteriales; family Oscillospiraceae; genus Anaerotruncus; species Anaerotruncus sp. 1XD42-93. The sequence continues at coordinate 107,895 of NZ_QZEG01000002.1, forward strand.
GGACTAGTCCCGATTCCGGGGATCAAGCTGGGGCTTTCCAATGTCGTAACCATGTATTGCCTGTTCTGCATGGGTAAGCGGGAAGCCTTTTTATTGGCAGGGCTGAAGGCGTTTTTTGTCCTCCTGACCCGCGGACTGGTTGGTGCGTGTCTGAGCCTTTCCGGGGGGCTGCTTTCGGTGGCGATGATGCTGCTGCTGAAAAAGCTGGGCCGCAACAGATTGAGCCATACCTTTTTGAGCATTTCCGGAGGGGTGTCCCACAATGTCGGGCAGATTTCTGTGGCAGCTCTGATCCTTGAAAGCAGCGCGGTGTTTTATTACCTGCCGGTTTTGATGATCTCCGGAGTGGGGATGGGGCTGTTGACCGGCATACTCTTGCGGCAGCTCCTGCCGCATCTGAACAGAATCTTTTTTTGATGTTCCAACGCCAGAATTGTGATATAGTCAACATACTGAAAGAGAAGAGCTTGTTTTTAAGCGGCAGGCAGAAGCACGCAGGGCGTGTTGGATGATTCTGTAATCTGAACAGGGCTGCTGTCAGCAGCCGCCTGCGGCAGTCTCGCCGCAGGCTTGAAAAGAATCAGAATGCTTCTTTTCAAGTGCTTCAATGATAATTTGCAATGTAAATCTCAAGGAGGAAAAGGGAAATGAGTTTTTTGCAAAAAACCATGAAGGGTGCGAAAATCGGACACTTCAAAAACACGGAAAACAGCCCTAGTGTTGTGATGCCGATCCCGCAGGAAGTCTGCATTTCGATGTCACAGCACATGGGACCGCCGTGTAAGCCGGTCGTCGCAAAGGGGGATACCGTAAAGGTCGGGACCCTGGTTGGCGACAGTGATGCGTTCCTTTCCGCACCGATCCATTCGAGCGTTTCGGGCACCGTCAAGGAGATCAGCGAGATCGTGGTCGCCAACGGGTCGAAATGCCAGGTCGTCGTCATTGCGGCTGACGGCGAGCAGACAGTGGATGAAAATGTGAAGCCGCCTGTTGTGGAAACCCACGCGGATTTTGTCAAGGCGATCAAGAATTCCGGTCTGGTGGGGCTTGGCGGCGCAGGTTTTCCGACCCACATCAAGATGAACCCCAAAAATCTGGATGCGGTCGATACACTGGTCATCAACGCGGCGGAGTGCGAACCCTACATTACTTCCGACTATCGCACGATGCTTGAGCGTACGCAGGATATTCTGGACGGAATTGCGGCAATCAAAAAGTTCATCGGGGTCAAACAGGTGAAGATCGGCATTGAAAACAACAAACCGAAGGCGATCGAACTGCTCAAAAAAGAAACTGCGAACGATCCCAGCGTCGAAGTTTGCAGTCTGCCATCCCTCTATCCGAAGGGGGCCGAGAAAGTCACGATCTTCGAGACGACCGGGCGGGTGGTCAAAGAGGGGATGCTGCCTGCGGATGCTGGCGTCATCCTGGACAATGTGACTTCGGTCGCGTTTATCGGGCAGTACCTGCGCACAGGGATGCCGCTGGTCACCAAATGCCTGACCGTCGATGGGGATGCGATCGCTGAGCCGAAAAATGTGGTTGTCCCGATCGGTACCCGCTATGCGGATGTTATCGCTTTCTGCGGCGGTTATAAAAAGCCTGCCAAAAAGCTGATTATGGGTGGTCCGATGATGGGCATTCTCGTTTACAGCGACAGCTATCCGGTACTCAAAAACAACAATGCTCTGCTCGCATTCAGCTCGGAGCGCGCGATTATCGAGCCGGAAAGCCCCTGCATCCGCTGCGGGCGCTGCATGAACACCTGCCCCTACCAGCTCCAGCCGCGTCAGATCGAACTTGCCGCCCAAAACGACAATATCGAAATGCTGAACCGGCTGAAGGTCATGCTCTGCATGGAATGCGGTTGTTGTTCGTATGTCTGCCCCGCCAAACGGAACCTGACCTTCTCAAACAAACTGGCAAAACAGAAGGTTCGTGCGGCTTCGGCGAAAAAATAAGATAGGAGGGCTTATTTTGGCTACAAACACTGAAAATCAGGTGGTACAGACGGAATCGGCGGTCAGCTCCAAGCTGATGATGACCCCGTCCCCACATGTCAAAGATTCGATCAATACCCAGAAGGTCATGCTCACAGTGGCAATCGCCCTGCTTCCGTCCCTTCTGGCAGCGCTCTATTATTTCAGCTTTCCTGCACTCGTACTGGTGGCAACCTGTGTGATTTCCTGTGTGGTTTTTGAGCAGCTTTTCTGTATGGTGACCAAAACCCAGAGCAGTATCCATGATTGCAGCGCAGTTGTCACCGGCATGATCCTTGGATTTAATGTCCCGGTTACGCTTCCGCTCTGGATGGCCATTGTCGGTTCGTTTATTGCGATCGTTGTGGTCAAATGCCTGTTCGGCGGCATCGGCTGCAACTTCGCAAACCCGGCGGCTACTGCCCGTATCTTCCTGCTGGTTTCGTTCGCAACCGCAATGACCAACTGGGTTGCGCCCCTGCATGGCGTTGCGGATACCGTTGCAAGTGCTACCCCCGGTCGTGCGATGTGCAATGTCATGGGTGTTGATTATCTTGCAGCGGCGACCCCGCTTAGCAGCCATGTTGTCGAAAAACCCGGATTTATGCAGCTTCTGCTCGGGCAGCATGGTGGTTCGCTGGGTGAGACCTGCGCGATCGCGCTCATCATCGGCGGTGTATTCCTGATCTGGCGCGGCATCATCACCTGGCATATCCCGGTCTCGGTGATCGGCAGCGTCTTTGTGTTCGCGCTTCTCTTTGGACAGGATCCGATCTTCTCAATCCTCACCGGCGGTGTTATGATCGGTGCATTCTTCATGGCGACCGATTATTCGACCAGCCCGGTCACTCCGAAAGGCCAGATTATTTTTGGTATCGGTATCGGCTTCATCACGATGGTGATCCGCACATTCTGTTCCTATCCGGAAGGAATGTCCTTTGCGATCCTTCTGATGAACATTCTGACTCCGCACATCGACAGCCTCACGATGACCAAACCGTTTGGCGCTGTCTTTGCAGAGAAAAACAAATAAGGGGAGGCGTGCGATTTATGAATATGACAAAACCTGTAATTGTTCTGACGGTTATCTGTATTGTCTGCTCGGCGCTGCTCGGCGCAACCTATACCGCGACAGCTCCTCTGATTGCGGCTTCTGAAAAAGCAGCTTCGGATGCGGCGATGATCGAGGTGCTGCCGGGTGCGGCATCGTTTACCGAGATTCCAGTTGAACTGGAAGGCGTGCTTACTGTGGCCAAGGACGACAGTGGGCTTGGTTATGCATTTAAAGTGCAGGACAAGGGGTTTGGCGGTGCATATACGATTATGGTCGGCATCAGCTCTGATGGAAAGGTCACGGGCGCAAAGCTGCTTGACAACAGTGAAACCCCGGGACTTGGTTCCAAAACCGGTTCGGCGGATTTCATCCAGCGGTTTGTTGGGGTGGAATCCAGCGGTGTTGAGGGCGTGCAGGCGATCACCGGCGCAACCATCTCGTCCAATGCATTTAAAAGATGCGTACAGACTGCTTATACCGCGTTCGACAGCGTAAACGCGTAGGGGAGGGTGTATAATGGCTAATTCTACAAAGGCGAAACCAAGTTATCTGGCAACATTGACCAATGGTATTATCAAAGAAAACCCTGTTCTGGTGTTGATCCTCGGTACCTGTCCGACCCTTGCGGTCACCACCATGGCGATCAATGGGCTTGGCATGGGCCTTGCGGCTACCGTTGTTCTGATCTGCTCCAACATCGTAATCTCTCTGCTCAAAAAGGTGATCCCGGACACCGTCCGCATCCCTTGCTATATCGTTGTCATTGCGGCGTTTGTGACCATCGTCCAGTTCCTGGTCAAGGCATATGCCCCGGCGCTTGACAGCGCGCTCGGCGTATTCCTGCCGCTCATCGTTGTAAACTGCATCATCCTCGGCCGCGCCGAGATGTTCGCAAACAAAAACGACGTAATCTCCTCTGCACTGGATGGCCTTGGCATGGGCATCGGCTTTACGCTTGCGCTTTTCTGCATGGGTTCTGTCCGTGAGATCCTCGGCAACGGGACCTGGATGTCCGGTGCTTCCTGGATCGGCATTCAGAATGGCATCAACCTCCACTGGGAAAATCCGATCATCGTATTCCTGCTCGCTCCCGGCGGTTTCATGGTCTTTGGAGCGCTGGTTGCGCTGGTCAACTTCCTGACCAAAGGCAAAGCGATCAAGAAAAAAGAGTTTGGCTGTGAAGGCTGCCCGTCGGCTGCGGCCTGCAAAGCTGCCCAAAAAGGAGGCTGTAACGCATGAAACAATTTGCAATTATTCTGATCAGCGCGGTACTGCTCAATAACTACGTGCTCTCCCGGTTCCTTGGAATCTGCCCGTTTCTGGGCGTCAGCAAAAAGCTGGATTCCGCTTTCGGCATGAGCGTTGCGGTAACTTTTGTCATGGCGCTGGCCACTGCTGCAACCTGGCCGATCTACACATACATTCTGCTCCCAAATGGGCTGGCCTACCTCCAGACGATCGCATTCATCCTGATTATTGCGGCGTTAGTGCAGTTCATCGAGATTGCGCTGAAAAAGTACATCCCATCCCTGCATGCTGCACTGGGAATCTATCTTCCGCTGATTACCACCAACTGTGCGGTGCTCGGCGTTACCATCCTCAATCTGGATGAAGGCTACAATTTTGCCGAGTCGATGGTCAATGCGGTCGGTTCCGGTCTGGGCTTCATGCTGGCGATGGTGCTTTTTTCGGGCGTCCGTTCCCGTGTTGACGCAGCCAGGACGATCCCGAAGGCATATCAGGGAATCCCGATCACCCTGACTGCGGCAGCGATCTGCTCGGTCAGCTTTATGGGCTTCAGCGGCATCGTTGACGGCCTGTTCCATTGATAGGGGGTAGTAAAGATGTTGTTACCAGTCGTAATTGTTGGCGGGATCGGCCTTGTCTGCTCTGTGATCCTCGTGATTGCCGCAAAGGTGATGGCAATGCCCGCCGATGAGCTGTTTGATGCGATCCGCGCAGAGCTTCCGGGCGCAAACTGCGGTGCGTGCGGATACGCCGGATGCGATGACTATGCAAAAGCGGTCGCGCACAGCGGTGCAAAAACCAACCTTTGTATCCCTGGCGGTGCAGGGACTGCGGCGGCAGTCAGCGCTGCAATGGGTGTTGTAGCCGAAGAGGTCAAGCCGCAGTACGCGGTTGTCCACTGCTCGGGAAACTGTAATGTTACCGAGGACAGCATGGATTATCAGGGCAAACAGACCTGTGCGGCAAGCAAGATGTTCTATAACGGCAAGGGGAGCTGCCAGTTCGGCTGTCTCGGATTTGGCGACTGCATGAACGCCTGCCAGTATGGAGCGATTGCGATTGTAAACGGAATCGCGGTTGTGGATAAGTCGGTTTGCGTCGGCTGCGGAATGTGCTCCAAGGTGTGCCCGAACCATCTGATCTCGGTGATCCCTGCTACCAACACGATCTATGTTGGATGCAGTTCCAAGGATAAGGGCGCTGTAACACGCAAGGTCTGTAAAAATGGCTGCATCGGCTGTAAGAAGTGCGAGAAAGCCTGTGAGCAGGGCGCGATTACTGTGACAGATAATGTCGCTTCGATTGATCCGGAGAAATGCATCAACTGCGGCAAGTGCGTCACAGGATGCCCCACCGGTGCTATCGTCACCTGCGAGTCCCGCTGTGAGTCGATCCCCGTCAGTGCATAAGAAAGCGACATCCCATCGGATCATATGATCCGATGGGATGTCTTTTCGATATCATTAAATTCGTCCTGAAACCAGACCTTTGGGACCGTAAATGTTTTTCCGTCCAGATAGTTGAGAATCCCGGCATCAGTGCGGAATCGAAAGGTTAGTTTATAGGAGTAAAGCGCCTGAAACTTGTGTCCGGTTCCCTTATTGTCGCGTTGATGTCCATATTTTGCATCCCCGAGCAGCGGATGCCCGATAGAAGCCAGGTGTGCCCGAATCTGGTGGGTACGGCCGGTGAGCAGATCGACTTCAAGCAGGGACCGGTGGCCATGCTCTGCAAGGACGCGATAACGGGTGAGGATCGTCCGGCCGTCTTTGAGCGGGCGCTCTGAAACCGTAACGGTATTGGTTTCGCTGTTTTTGACAAGGTATCCCTTGAGGGTATCGGAAGTGTTTGGCATCCTTCCATGGACGATGCAGAGATAGAGTTTTTGCAGTTCCCGGTCTTTGATCTTCTGGTTCAGCACGCGCAGGGAGGCGGCATTTTTTGCCGCAATCACGATCCCGCCGGTGTTCCGGTCAATCCGGTTGCAGAGAGCGGGGACAAAGCTGTTTTCCTGCCCGGGCTGGTATTCTCCTTTTTGATAGAGATAGTGCAGGATTCGATTAATCAGGGTATCAGGAAGGCGGCTGTCGTCCTCATGTACGACAAGCCCCGGGCGCTTGTCTACCAGCAGAAGGTTGTCGTCCTCATATAAAATGTCAAGCCGCATGGGAGCCGATAAGAATTCCAGACATTTTTGCGGAGGAGAAAAGAATTCATCGTTGATGTAGAGGGCAAGGAGGTCCCCTTCCGCCAAACGAGTGGAAATTTCGCAGCGCTTGCCATTCAGCTTTACCCGTTTTAGCCGGATATATTTGTAAAGCAGATTTTGCGGCAGAAGCGGGACCGCTTTGGTTAGGAATTTATCTACCCGCTGGCCGGCATCATTGGCATTGATTGTGAATTCCTTCATAAGTTCCTCCGTTCTCAGGATTCGAAACGCTGCTTTTGCAGCAGTTTGCTGGAATTGGCTACCAGAGCGGAAACCTGCATATCTTCTGGCCGTAATTGTGATACCAGCTCTTTTTACAGCCATTATAGCATATTTTTTTAAAATACGGTAGATTCTATTGGCAAAAAACGAAGGATTTGCTATAATATGCGCAGAAGCAAAGGTTTGCGCCGCCATAACAATTCAGAAAGAGGTTGTATATATGATTACACGTGAAAGAGTAGAAGAGATTTTAAAAGAGTCCGGTGTGCTGCTGGAAGGGCACTTTCTTCTGACATCCGGCCGCCATTCCAACAAATATATGCAGTGTGCCAAAATCTTCCGGCATACGAAATATAGTGAGGAGCTTTGTGGTGCGCTTGCAGAGCTTTATCAGGATGAAAAAATTGATGTCGTGATTGGTCCCGCGATGGGAGCAGTACAGATGGCCTACGAGGTCAGCCGGCAGATTGGGTGCGAAAATTTCTTCACCGAGCGGGTTGACGGTAAGATGGAACTGCGCCGCGGGTTTGAGGTCACGCCTGGAATGCGCTGCCTGCTCGTCGAAGATGTTGTGACCACTGGAGGTTCGGTCAAAGAGGTTGCCGAGCTGGTGAAATCGTTGGGCGGCGTGGTGGTCGGGATTGGCTCGATCGTCGACCGCAGCAACGGGGCTGTTGACTTTGGGTTCCCGTTCAAGGCGGTTTATCCGGTAGAGGTCGTCTCGTGGGAAGCGCAGGATTGCCCGCTCTGCCGTGAGGGGAAGCTGCCGGCGGTGAAGCCCGGAAGCAGAAAGCTTCCGGAATAAAAGAAACAGGTCGGGTGGTGTAAAGGATGTCCGGCTATCATGATGGTCATAGGCAGCGGCTCAAAAAACGCTTTTTGAAAGAGGACCTGGATGGGTTTGAACCGCATGAGGTGCTGGAACTAATCCTGTTTTATGCGATACCCCGAAGAGATACCAATGATTTGGCACATCGTTTGATCCAGTATTTTGGGGACATCACTGCTGTATTTGATGCGGAGGTTCCAGAGCTTTGCGAGGTAGAGGGAATCGGTGAGAACGCTGCTGTTCTGATCAAACTGTTTGCATCCGGCTGCCGTTATTATCTTGACGCATACAACAAAAAAGGTGCGGTAATTCAAACAACAGAGCAGGCGGTGGAATATCTGCGTCCGAAGTTCATCGGCAGATCGAACCGGGAAAATATCTGTGTCCTTTTTCTGGATAACAAGGGGAGAGTTTCCTACTGCGATATTGTGGGTGAGGGAACCATAAATATGGCGTCAGTTTATATCCGCAACATTGTTGAACTGGCGCTTCGGTTCCGGGCGGTGTCTGTCATCTTCTCTCATAACCATCCGCGGGGACTGGTGAATCCTTCAAATGCGGATATTTCTGTCACACACGAGCTTTACCAAGCCTTGAAAACAGTGCAGATCAAGCTGACAGATCATATCATCTTTACCGAAACCGACTTTCTTTCGATGCGCAGTTTTGGCTACTTTTCGTTTGAAGATGGGCATACATATAGCCAAATCGCTTCGAAGTGACATGTTATTTGGAAGCGGGTTGACCAATGACTGAAAACAGGAGCTTTCAGAACTGGATTGCTCCGATTGGATATGGGAGGATTTGCGTATGATGTTCAATAAAAACCGGTTGCTTCTGGTGATGCTGGCCTCACTTATGGTGTTGTCGTCGTCTGCATGTGCGAAGTCAGGGGGAGGACAGGAGCAGAGCAGTGAACCCGTTGCATCCTCGTCTGCTTCTGCACAGGTGGAGGAGCCTGCCTCTTCAGAAAATACGTCCGGAGATGCCAATCCGGATGAACCAACCCTGAAGAATTTTAAAACCACCGATTTGGATGGCAATGAGGTCACGCAGGAAATTTTTTCGAATGCTGACCTGACCATGATAAACATTTGGGCGACCTACTGCAATCCCTGCCTCGGGGAGATGCCAGACCTTGGTGTGCTCGCAGAGGAATATGCGGATCAGGGAGTGCAGATTATCGGTATTTTGATGGACGTTTATGACCAGAATTGGAATGTGGTCCAGTCACAGGTGGATTTGGCGAAGGAAATTATCCAAGAGACCGGTGCGGACTATCTCCACCTGATGCCGTCTACTGATCTGATCTATGCAAAACTGCGATATGTGCAGGCGGTGCCCGAAACCATTTTTGTGGATAAAGAGGGGAACCTGGTGGGGGAACCTCACCTTGGTGCCCGCACAAAGGACAAGTGGTCGGAGGAAATTCAAAAACGTCTGGAGATGGTGCATAGTGAAGCCGGTGCAGGCTAACTGGAAGGCCGCGGCATTGCTTATTGTCGGCGCAGCTATGATCGTTGCTGGCATCCTGCGCGGAGAGGTATATACTGTGTTTACGAAAGCGGCAAATATCTGTTTGGAGTGTATCGGAATTGGGTAATCATCTGAAACAAGCGGGAAACCGGTTGCGCCTTTTGGTGCAGATTGGTTTTACCGCATTAATAAATGGCTATCTGGCAGGATTTCTTCGTGGTAAGATTTACACAGGAAAGGCAAAGTCCCTTTGCGTCCCCGGTTTGAATTGTTATTCCTGCCCAGGAGCGCTTGGTTCCTGCCCAATCGGTTCCCTTCAGGCTGTGCTTGCGGATCGAAACTACAAATTTGCATTTTATGTTTCGGGTTTTCTCCTGTTGTTCGGGGCGGTTTTGGGACGGTTTGTCTGTGGCTGGCTTTGCCCGTTCGGACTGGTACAGGACCTTCTCCACAAAATCCCATTTCCCAAAAAGTTCCGGAAAATTCCGGGGGATCGCTGGCTGAAATTTCTCAAATACCTGATTTTGGCGGGGTTTGTGATCCTTTTGCCGCTTTATGCAGTGAATTTTATCGGGCAGGGCCAACCATGGTTCTGCAAATATATCTGTCCATCCGGCACCTTGTTTGGCGGATGGCCGCTTGTCTCTGCAAACCCCTCGCTACAGCAGACGATCGGGTGGCTGTTTGCATGGAAAAATCTGATTCTGGTGGTTCTGCTGGTTCTGTCCATGCTGATCTATCGTCCGTTTTGCAGGTATCTTTGCCCACTCGGTGCGATTTACGGGCTTTTTAACCCGATCGCGTTCTATCGTTATCGGATCAATGCTGAAAAATGTACGGCATGCGGTCTTTGCCAGAGGACATGCGGCTTGGATATACCGGTTCACCAAACTCCGAATAGTCCGGAGTGCATCCGCTGTGGGAACTGTGCGAAAGCCTGCCCGCATCAGGCGATTGAAACCCCGTTTTCAAAAATCTGTCAGGCAGATTAAAAAGCAGATTGGACTTTATTCCGCACAGTTTTTGCTGCTGCGGAATTTTTTTTGGAAATTTACACAAACTATTCCGGATAAATGCACCGCACCCTCTTGCAATTCCTTTCTGGTTATGGTATTATATTACGGCTGATATGGAACGATTGTCAGCAAAACACACATCATGCCATCGTTTTGTCGGTGTCCTCACGGGGATGATAGGGCGAGCCGAAAGCGTGATGGAGGAAATGAACCGAAAGAGAGGAATTTATCATGGGCGTAGTATCTATGAAACAACTGTTGGAGGCGGGCGTTCACTTTGGTCATCAGACCAGAAGATGGAACCCTAAAATGGCACGTTATATCTTTACGGAGAGAAATGGCATCTATATTATCGACCTCCAGAAAACAGTCAAGAAACTGGACGAGGCTTATATGTTTGTCCGCGACCTTGCCGCAAATGGCGGGAATGTCCTGTTCGTCGGGACCAAGAAACAGGCGGGGGATTCGGTCCGTGAGGAAGCGACTCGCGCAGGCGCCTATTATGTAAATGCCAGATGGCTGGGCGGTATGATGACCAACTTCAAGACCATCCGCCGCAGAATCGACCGTCTCGCACAGCTGCGCAAGATGGAAGAGGATGGAACCTTTGACCGTCTGCCGAAGAAAGAGGTCAGCAAGCTCAACCTCGAGATCGAGAAGCTCGAAAAGTTCCTTGGCGGTATCAAGGATATGAAGAAGCTGCCGGCAGCAATGTTTATTGTCGACCCCAGAAAAGAGAAGATTGCGGTTGCAGAAGCGAAAAAGCTTGGTATTCCGATCGTTGCGATCGTCGATACCAACTGTGATCCGGACGAAATCGACTATGTAATCCCGGGCAATGATGACGCAATTCGTGCGGTTAAGCTGCTTTCTGCTACAATGGCTGATGCAATCATTGAAGGCCGTCAGGGTGCGGAATCCGCAGAAGCTGCTGCAGAGAAAGAAGAGGAAGCGGCAGCGGAGTAAATTCGATTGTGCGGAAACGATAGAATGGAGGTTTGAATAAAATGGCTTTTACAGCGAAAGACGTACAGGCGTTGAGAGAGAAAACCGGCGTCGGCATGATGGAGTGCAAAAAGGCACTTACCGAGACCGACGGCGATATGGATAAGGCAATCGAGGTGCTCCGTGAAAAGGGACTCGCAGCTGTTACCAAAAAGGCTGGCAGGATTGCGGCTGAGGGCGTTGTACTTGCGATGGTCGACGAGGCAACAAAAGTGGGCGTCGTGATCGAGGTCAACTCGGAGACTGATTTTGTCGCGAAGAACGAAAAGTTCATGGAGTTTGTCACTTCCTGTGCAAAAACAGTTGCGGCAAATAAACCTGCTTCGGTGGAAGAGCTTCTGCCGATGAAAGCGGTTGGTTCTGATCTGACGGTCGAGGAAGAGCTGCGTGACAAAGTTCTCACGATTGGTGAGAACATGAAGATTCGCCGCTTCACCTATGCGGAGGGTGTTTTGACCACTTACGTCCATGGCGGCGGTAAGATCGGTGTTATGGTTACCTTTGATTCGGATGTTGCCGATAAAGAAGGCTTTGGTGCCTACGCAAAAGATGTTGCGATGCAGGTTGCGGCAATCAATCCGGGATATCTGGATTCCGCTGCTGTTCCGGCTAACGTGATCGAGCATGAGAAGGAGATTCTCAAGGCGCAGATTTCGAATGATCCGAAGCTCAGCAACAAGCCTGCAAATATCATCGAGAAGATGGTTGATGGTAGAATCGGAAAATACTACAAGGAGAACTGCCTCCTTGAGCAGGCATTTGTAAAGAATGGCGATATTAACATCGCACAGTATACCGAGCAGACTGCAAAAGAGCTTGGCGGTTCGATTAAGATCACTGGATTTGTCCGCTATGAGAAGGGCGAGGGCCTTGAGAAAAAGGAAGAGAACTTTGCGGATGAAGTTGCCAGCATGATGAAATAGTCTGCCGTATCTCAACTTTTTAAGGCAACATAAAAACAGAGCGGTTATCAGACAGAATGCGGAAAAGGACAAGCAAAAAGCGGTTTGTTTTTGCTTGTCCTTTTTTCTGTGTTATGAACTTAAATGTAAAATAGATCAATTTGAAAGCACGCTCCCTAAAAACAGAGACCGGGTGGAAAAGCAAACTGCTTTTCCACCCGGTTTTATAGTCGAAAAACCTCAAAAGGATCATTACTTTCTTTTGAAGCCTGCGTTTTTTGCCCGCAGGGAGCCGACTTTGACGGCTCTGTTTCGTCTTATATAGTCAACAGGTACGCCTTGTCCCCTTCCTTGAAAGCAGAATGGGTTTCAAGGATGTTGACTATATCATAGAACTGTCCGGTAGGGTTTACTTAATCGAGTTCTCGTATGCCTGAATCATCTTTTTGACCATCTGGCCACCGATCGAACCAGCCTGTCTGGAGGTCAGATCACCATTGTAGCCCTGTTTCAGGTTGACGCCGACTTCGTTCGCCGCCTCCATCTTGAAACGGTTCATCGCATCTTTCGCCTCGGGGACAACATGTTTGTTACTAGCCATAATGATATACACTCCTTAAAATCGTTTGGTAGAATTGATTGCGTTTGCAGTACTAGTATCGTCCATAGGGAATGGATTATCACTGACAAATCTTGTGTGTGTATCCAGATTTCAGCTTATCCCGATTAAAAAGTCAGGGAGGTTGCTTTGAATGGGCTGTACCTTCTATGAAAAAATAAGATCGGATCTGCAATCATTGCTCTGGATAGCAGGTGCTATAGGCTCAGATGCCAGCGGCTCAACCCCGCGAGCGGATTTTTTTTGCCAAGCAGACAGAAAATGGCGGCACACGCAAGCAGGCAGAACGGATCGGGGGGAAAAGAAAATGCGGCAGGAAGTTCAAATGGTTCGACAGTGGAGCCATCAAATGCGTGCACCGGGCGCTGGAGAGAAATCACTGCGCTGTCCGGGGTCAGCGAGGAGAGGGTAAAGGTGTCAGAACTCAGGCGTCCGCAGGTCAGCGCGGGCAGATGACGGCTCGCAGCCTGCTTGAGCGTGCGCGGGTCGGAACTGTTCAGAATTGCGATTGCGTGCCGGTTGACGGGTCCCACGGGTAGTTCTCTGCCATTGCGCAGAATCAAAACTGCGTTTTCGCAGGAGAGACGCGGAAACCGCGGTCCAGTTGCGAACACCAGGTCAGGCGTTTCCCCTTCCAGTTTTGCGGACAGGGTACGCACATTCAAAAGAGAAATCCGTCCACCGTGACACTGAAGCAGTTTAAAAAGCTGTTTGTCCGGATCTTTTGCGGCAACCACCACCAAAAAAATCACCTGCCAACTATTTTTCGCTATGAAATCGGATGCTTATAACCATCTTGCTGCGGCAAATCTGCCGGGGATTCCAAAAACATTCTTTTGAAACCATGCAATGATAGCTTTCCCTGGACACCAGTTAAAATCCACCATGCATGGACTGTATTTTTGCGGGACCACATTTTTGATAAAAGAGGTTACCAGGAGGCACAAAATTACTTTTTTCGGTCAGGTATTTGGAACATTTTTCAGACAAGGCTTTACAAACGATTTTTTGGACAATATAATAGATAAAGTGGTATTGACTGAAACAGCAAAGGAGCGAAACTATGAAACAATATCCATGGGAGGAAGCCCAGTTTATCAATGATCTAAAAGGTCTGCTCAAAATTAGAAGTGTGAATGGAGATTGTGGTCCTGTAAGCGAGCGGGCTCCGCTGGGACAGGGCATCTACGATGCAATCGAATATATGTTGGATCTCGGCAGAAAATTTGGCTTTCGCACCAAAAATCTCGATGGATATGCGGGCTGGATCGAGATGGGTGAGGGAGAACGGCTGGTGGCGGTCGTCGCACATCTCGATACCGTTTCGGTCGATCCGGAAGGATGGGTTGCTGATCCATTCGATGGTACTGTGATTGACGGAAAGTTATATGGGCGTGGCGTGTCGGATGATAAGGGTCCTGCGATGGTCGCACTCTACGCAATGAAGGCGATCGCTGCCAGCGGCGTAAATCTCGGCAAACGGGTGCGCCTGATTCTGGGCGGCAGCGAAGAAGCTGGTGGATGGCGGTGTATTGAACGGTATAAAAAGACTGAAGAGTTGCCTGACTGTGCATTCACCCCGGACTCGGAGTATCCTGTGACCTTCGCTGAAAAGGGTCTGTTGCATCTGGATTTTCACCGTGACCTCGATGATTCGATCCCGCCTCTTTCGCTCCAATGTGGGCAGATGTACAATATTGTTCCCGCATTTGCCGAAGCGGAATTTGCAGGGAAACATTATGAGGCGGAGGGACGCGCGGCCCATGCAATGGAGCCGCATAAGGGGGAAAACGCCCTTTTGAAACTGTGCGCACAGCTCCGCGCGCAGGGGATAGAGCATCCATTCCTGTCGCTCGCCGGAATCGCGACCGCCGAGGGGCTTGGAATCGCATTTTCGGACGAGCCTTCGGGCTGCACGACAATCAATCCCGCAATTGCTCATGTGGATGAAAAGCACGCCAGCCTTTGCTGTGACCTGCGCATTCCGGTCACCGTTCCACTCGAACAGGTAGTCGGAGCCGCCGAAAAAGCAGCAGCGCAGTTCGGCTTTGAGACGCGCAACACTTCCTATATGCCGCCGCTCTATGTGAAAAAGGACTCCCCGCTCGTGCAGACTCTGCAAAGGGTTTTCCAGGAGTGCACCGGGACAGATCTTCCGCCCGTTTCATGCGGCGGCGGTACCTACGCGCGCGCTTTTGAAAATGCAGTCGCGTTCGGTGCACTTTTCCCGGAAGACCCGGTCACCTATCATCAGACCAATGAGTTCTGGAAGCTGGATTCGATCGGAAAAACCTTCCAGATTATTACGAACGCAATCGAGTTGATCTGACCGGAGATTTGTGGTTTACACCGCAATGCGTCGCATTGCGGTGTCATTCTTCTTTTGATGAATCGCGCGGTAAAAATGTGGAAAAATAGGCTCGGACATGCCATCAATCGGACTGGCAGCCATTTGAGTTGTGAAAGGAACCGTCTGATGGTTCGTTTTGCCGTACGGAACTGATCGCTCCCCTCAATCCAAAAGAAAGTGGTAAAACAGATGGAGAAAAATAACTCGTTCAAACCATTCATCCCCGCTGATCGGATCGTCCCGGAATTCACCGCGACCTCGGTAGTTCTTGGAATCCTGCTCGCTGTGCTTTTTGGTGCGGCGAACGCCTATCTCGGGCTGCGGGTTGGTATGACCGTTTCGGCGTCGATTCCCGCCGCAGTGATCTCGATGGGGATTATTCGTGTATTGCTGCGCAAGGATTCAATACTTGAAAATAATATGGTGCAGACGATCGGCTCTGCTGGTGAATCGGTCGCGGCAGGCGCGATCTTTACCCTCCCGGCGCTGTTCATGTGGGCGGCCGAGTGGGGTGTCTCCAGCCCGTCCCTGATTGAAATTTCGTTGATTGCACTCTGTGGAGGTCTGCTCGGGGTTCTCTTCATGATCCCTCTGCGCAAGGCCCTGATCGTACAGGAGCATGGCGTCCTTCCTTATCCGGAGGGAACCGCCTGCTCGGAAGTACTGCTCGCCGGGGAACGCGGTGGTTCCCAGTCCACCACGGTTTTTGCCGGCCTTGGCATCTCAGCAGCCTATAAATTTATTGCGGATGGCCTGAAGCTTTTTCCGAGCAAGGTCAACTACGACCTCAAAAGCTATAAAGGTGCCGCAGTTGGGATTGATGTCCTGCCCGCGCTGCTCGGCGTCGGGTACATCTGCGGACCCCGCATCTCCTCCTATATGATGGCGGGCGGTATCCTGAGCTGGTTGGTTCTGATGCCGCTGATCTCGCTGTTTGGCGGGGTGTCGATTATCTTTCCCGGCACAGACCCGGTCTCCACGATGGATCCCTCGACACTCTGGAACAACTATATCAAATATATTGGAGCGGGGGCGGTAGCAACCGGCGGCATCCTGAGTCTCGCAAAATCGCTGCCGCTGATCGGCCGGACCTTTCTGCAATCGGTTCAGAGCTACAACCGGGGCCCCTCTTCCAAAAGTTCGCTGCGCACCGATGATGACCTGCCGATGCGGCTGATTGCAGTCATCATCTCGGTCATTATCATCGTTATCTGGCTGGCGCCTGCCATCCCAGTGACCCTGCTTGGAGCGGTTGCAATCGCTCTGTTCGGTTTTTTCTTTGCGACAGTCTCCGCGCGGCTGGTGGGCTTGGTCGGATCGTCCAACAATCCGGTTTCGGGCATGGCTATCGCGACCCTGCTGCTCTCCACCATCCTGCTGAAATATACCGGAGATGTTGGGCGACATGGCATGAGCGGCGCAATCGCGATCGGGTCGGTTATCTGCATCATCGCGGCAATCGCGGGGGATACCTCCCAGGACCTGAAAACCGGCTATATCCTCGGCGCGACTCCCAGAAAACAGCAGATCGGGGAGCTGATCGGAGTGGTTGCCGCCTCACTGGCACTTGGCGGTGTGCTCTATCTGCTGAATGCCGCATGGGGATTCGGATTGACAGAGCTGCCCGCCCCGCAGGCGATGCTGATGAAGATGGTGGTAGAAGGGGTCATGAACGGGAACCTTCCATGGACACTGGTGTTTGCCGGTGCAGGTATCGCGGTGGGGCTTGAAATTCTGCGGATTCCGGTGCTCCCGTTCGCGGTCGGGCTTTACCTGCCGATCCACCTCAGTGCACCGATCATGGCGGGCGGCCTGCTCCGCCTCTGGTTTGAGCGTCGGAAGGCCCGCTCGGACGAGGCACGCAAAGATGCGATTGACAGCGGTATTCTCTACACCTCCGGTATGATTGCCGGGGAAGGGCTGGTCGGTGTTTTGCTTGCGGTGTTTGCGGTTATCAAAGTCGGTGTAGACTCCCTCGGTGAGCCGGTCTATCTTGACGCAGTGCTTGACCTTTCAGAAAAACTTTCCCTTGGCAGTATTGGTTCCCTCGTCTTTTTCGTGCTTTTGATTCTGTCGGTGCTTAAATTTTCGATCTGGCGCAAAGCGAGCCGCATTGGTTGAGCCGATGGCCAGACAGAAGCAGAATTATCTGGATTTTATCCCCTGTAGGAACCCGTCTTTTTCCTGGGAAAAGGGCGAAGACGGAATGGTGACAGTCACAGTGGTGCATACCGGTTTTTTTGACCGGATTGCGCAGTTTCTGGGGCGTCCGAAGCAGAGCCGGATTGCGCTCGACCGGTATGGCAGCTTTGTCTGGGAGATGATCGACGGAGAGCGGTCGGTCTATGCCATCTCGGAGGCGGTGCGGGAGCAGTTCGGGGAACAGGCGGAACCGCTGCTGCCGCGGTTGATCCGGTATTTTGAAATTTTAAGAGAACATCGTTTCATCGACTGGGATGAAAAAAGAGAAGGGATTCGACGGTAAACCGTCGAATCCCTTTTTTGGTGCATTCATGAAACCAGGATGCCGTTCAACATTTCGAATAGGCCGATATCGGTCGAGGACTGTCCGTTTTCACCAAACAGGACTGTAACCTCCTCGCCGATTGATTCGGGTGTCCCGGGAAAGATGATCCATTGTTCAGAGCTCCCATCCCGGATGATTGTCAGGTTGATCGAAGGGCTGCCTTCTCGTTTTTCGATCAGGTCGTCGGTGTCGGAAAGGGGGGAGAGCGTTTCCAACATAGAAAGGATCGGCCCGACCGCCGCTTGTTCGCTTAGCTCTTTCTCACCATAACTCGTGTTGCTGACCAGTTTGATCGAAACCCTGGATTCCTCTGCGGAGGAAGTTTCCGGTTCTTTTCCGGCATTCATTTTCTGGCGCTTAAAGAGGTCATACGGGTTGGTGACGCCGATGGCCTGTTCCTCCGAGTCATTCCCCATATAGATCAGATCATTGCCAGTTGCAACTTCAAAGTAAATCTCTCCGACCTGGTCCGCAGTAAACCCCTCAAAATCGACCGTATCCACAGTCAGCGTGACCTGCATATTGTCGACTTTACAGCCTCCTTCGAAATGCCCCAGATAGTTGAGCAGATTCGCAGTAAAACGGAATGTCCCATCCGCATAGATTTCCAGGGCAGGGTAGTTCTGCGGTTCCACACCGCGCACTTCGAAGGTATAGCTGCCTACCACAGCAGGCAGCTCGGAAAGCTCCTCCTCGGGAGGATCGTCCGGCTGCGGTTCGGCTTGACTGCTGCCCGTCGGTTCGGGGGAGACGGAAGCCGCCTGAGCAGGATTTTCACTGCGGGAGCTGCACGCCGAAAGAACAAACAGTATCAGCAGAACAGCAGCCATTATTTGTGTTTTTTTCATGCTGGATTCCCCTTTGTACAGAAAAGATGGATTCAAGATTTTGAGAGAAACCGGAAAATGCGGGTTGTTTTGATGTCGATCGCCTTGACAGGACACATCTCATGGCAACAGAAGCAGTGGATACAGCTGGAAAGGTCGATCTTTGCCCTGCGGTTTTCAAGCACAATCGTTTTTGCAGGGCAGCTTTCGGCACACCTTCCGCAGCCAACGCAGTCTTTCCCGCGCACCTGCGGGCGAGGGGCGAGGCGCGGTTCCAGCCGGCGAATCAGTCCGGCGAGTGGGCGCGGCACATTTCCTGTAAAATCGAGCGTTTTGCTCACAGGCATGACGAAGTCAGTCACTGCACAGGAGAGCGCATCCGGGTCCCCGGTAAGCTCGATCTGTTCCCAACGGGCGGGGCATAGTCCCCGCTCAACCGCATCCGCCAGCATTGGAACCTGCCCAGGCCCCAGGCCGATCAGATGCGCCATCATCAGGTCGAGGGCATAAAGCCCATCCCCCACAGCGGCAGCGGTCAGTCCGATGTGCCGCCTGCTGCCGCCGGTCGGACCGTCTCCCTCCATCGCGTCCACCGCATCCACCAGAGTCAGCGACGGCCTGACCAGCAGGGACAGGTCGACCAGCATCTGCGCGAACTGTCTCCCGTCTGGGAACCGGTAGTGGAGCTGCGGCTTGAGCAGCCCTGGAATGCAACCAAACAGGTTTTTGATCCCGCAGGAGAGGGTAGTCATGCAGTGGGTTTTCAGTTTGCAGAGGTTGATAACCACATCCGCGCCCGCAATCGGGTCGATCAGATCGAATGCGCGGCAGAGCCGGCCTTCTTCGTACCGCACCGTCCTCGAACCGCAGGAAAGGTTCAGTGCGACCCCACATCGCTCCGCGACCGCCTTCATCCCGGTCTGTTCATAGTTTGCGGCGAGTACCTGCGGGGTGTAAAGACCGCCGGGGCTGTCGGCAATGGTGATGTCCGACACGCCCATGGCCTGGATTGACCGGATCACTGCCTCCACTACAACTGGGTTGGTGGTTGCCGTCCGGTCGGGGCGGCAGCGCATAATCAGGTTTGGCTTTACCACAACTTTGGAACCAGGGTCAATCCGGAAGTCCAGCAGATCCAGGTGGCGCCGAACTGCTTCCAGCATCTGCGGAAGGTCGTAAGATTCAGTTTTGCTGAGCGAAACTGGTTTCATATGCTTCTCCAATTCGTTCTCTTAGATGACGGTCGCGGGATCAGCGTCACTGCGGGCAATTGCAACAGCATCTCCACCCAACGCATCCCGCACCAGTCCGGACAGATACCCCAGTACATGATGCTCGGTGCCATAATGCCCTGCGTCGATCAGGGTGATCCCACGATGTACGGCTTCGAGCATCACGCTGTGCTTGACATCACCGGTCACGAACGCCTGTGCGCCGCTTGCAATGACCTCTTCCAGACAGCTTCCGCCGCTTCCGCCGCAGACTGCGACCCGTTCGACCGCCTGCCCGCCGTCGCAGTACCGCACTGCGGGAAGCTCCAACATGCGCTTCACATAATAGGCGAATTCGGGTGGAGTCATCCCGCGTTCGACAGTCCCGACCCGCACCATGTGGTCGGGCGGAAGCGTTTCTACCCCGGACAATGCAAGTTTTTCGGCAAGGATGTCATTTACACCGCCCCGAGCGATGTCCAGATTGGTATGCGCACTGATAACCGACAGGTTTTCGCGCGCCAGTTTCCAGACCAGCAGGTCGGAAGTCACCCGTTTCAGTGGGGAATAGATCACCGGATGGTGGGTGACAATCAGGTTCGCGCCTCTGGATACCGCCTCGGAGATCACTTCGTCGGTCACATCGAGCGCAACCAGCGCACCGTTTACCTCTTCGGAAGGGTCGCCGACCAGAAGGCCGGGATTGTCGAATTCCATTGCCAGCGAGAACGGTGCGGCCTGATCAATTTTATTGTATACGTCTTGTACGGTCATTTTTTACACCTGCTTTCCAATTCTGTCAGTAAAGTTCGGTATGACATATATTCTTCCCGGTTTTGGGTGCTGGCGGACAGCCCCTCCACCTTTTCCCGCACCTGCCGCGTGACCTTTTCGAGATAGTTTATCGCTGCGGGGCGGCTGTCCTGCCAGAGCAGGCCGGTATATGCCTCGATCTGGGAAGGGTGGCGCACCTTCCCAGTATAGGCTGTCTGCAAGACTGTATATGGGAATCCGCCGGCTTCCGCCGGTTCTTCCCGCAGGATCTCGAATCCGTTTTCCCACAGGCTGCGCCGGAGGCGTTCGGTTTTGGTCATCGGCTGAAGCAGAAACCGCAGAGACGGGTCGCGGGTCCAGCTTTGGGTGGACAGAATCTCCCAGATGAGATCGCCGCCCATTCCGGCGATTACAATATCGTCCACCTCGCCCGGATGCAGCCCCGAAAGCCCATCGCACAAAATCAGCTTCACGCGGTCCGATACGCCGTATTCCGACAGCGAACAAGCCGCTTTATCAAGCGGCTTGCGGTTAATATCGCACGCAAATCCAGATAGAATCCGCCCACTGGCGGCAAGCCACGCGATCAGGTGGCCATGATCGGTCCCGATATCGGCGCACCGTACCCCCGGACGCACCAATGAAGCGATCGCAGAAAGGCGGGCATCGAGTTTGGGCAGGCGGAGCGCCGTTGGTTCAACCTGCATGGGCATTCAGCCTTTTCAGGAGCGCTTCGCAGTCGACCCCATGTACCATGCAGGCCTCCTCGATGGATTCGCCGCGCGAGGCCGGGCATCCCAGACAGTGCATCCCCATTTCCATAAAATATTTCGAGAGGGATAGGTCCTGATCGAGCGCTTCGCCGATCAGGGTTTCTTTGGTGTATTTCATCCGAACAACCTCCTTTTTGATTTCCCTGTGGGTCATGGACGTGTTTGCTGCGTCGGAAACATGCCCCCTGTCCCAACCATTGTACCATGAAGAATCTGGTTTTACAACCGGTTGCGGATATCATCTCTTTTCCCATTCGTGTCGATAATGCCGGACACCAGGAACCTTTTGCCCGACATCCAAGACGGCTGTTTCGATTTTTCAAACAGCCCCTAATCTTTTTTGTCCTTAATTGCTCTTAGAATAAAGCCGCCCATAATCGCAATCGGAATGGAAACAGAAAAAGAAACAGGTTCGAGAAATGCCCCGAGAGCACCACCTAAAATGGTACATATTATTGCAATAATAATCATAACAATCCCCCATAACGCTTGATTCGTCAGTTTGATTTTATCACAACCAACAGAGAGGCGCAAGAATCAATGGATGAAATTACCGGTTTGCAGGCTCGGCTCCGCAGGTCACAGATTTCCTACCCATGTTTCAGGTTCGGGAATACACGCATCCTCTTGCAACCTGCCTGGCAAATCTGATATAATAAAGAAAAATGTACAACATACCGTCACTTTAGCGGGAGTGACGATCGGGAATTTTGGAAAGGGTGGGCTGGATGAGACGAGCCGAACGGATGGTTTCCCAGGGAGAGGCGCGCAGGCTGCTCGACAGCAGCAGTTATGGAGTTCTTTCGCTGGTTTCGCCGGATGGGCAGCCGTACGGGGTACCGGTCAATCATGTCTATGTACCGCAGGATAATGCGGTTTATATCCATTGTGCGCAGGAGGGGCAGAAGCTCGATTTTCTGCGGGAAAACC
Organism: Anaerotruncus sp. 1XD42-93; assembly: GCF_009917605.1. Classification (NCBI taxonomy): domain Bacteria; kingdom Bacillati; phylum Bacillota; class Clostridia; order Eubacteriales; family Oscillospiraceae; genus Anaerotruncus; species Anaerotruncus sp. 1XD42-93. The sequence goes on from NZ_QZEG01000002.1 coordinate 129,846, forward strand.
CGAAGGCATCCTTTACGGTGGTGGGTTCGGGGCAGGTCATCGAGGAGAAGTTCACCACCCGCTATGAAAGCGCGATCGTGCAGGGGAGAGCGTCGCTGGTCGAGGAAGAGGCGGAGAAAGTGCGGGCGCTTGAGCTGCTCTGCGGCAGACTGACCCCGTCGATGGCGGAAACACAGAACGCCTATATTCGGGCATCCCTTTCGAAAGTGGCGGTGATCCGTCTGGAAATCCGGGAGATCACTGGCAAGCGGAACCGCGCGGGTGGATGAAACGATGGGAGGAGCGGAAGGATGGCATCAAAACAGGAGTGGGAAAAGCCGTTTGTATCGGCGGTGATCCCGGCGGCCGGCAGCGCGTCCCGGATGAATGGGTTGGATAAACAGTTTGAGGAGGTCTGCGGGGTGCCGGTGCTGGTGCGCTCCATGCAGGCTTTGAGCCAGAGCGATTGGATCGATGAACTGGTGGTAGTGGCCCGTTCGGACGACATTCCCGATGTGCTTGCTTTGGTCAACGGCTATGGGATCGGCAAGGTACGTTCGGTGGTTGCCGGCGGGCAGACCCGCCAGCAGTCGGTCATGCAGGGGCTGGAAGCGGTCAGCGGGGAAGCGGACTATCTTGCGGTGCACGATGGCGCCCGACCGCTTGTCTCCCAGCAGGTGATCGCCGATGCGGTGCTCAGCGCGATCCGTTACGGAGCTGCCGCCGCCGCGGTGCCGGTGGTGGATACGATCAAAGTGGCAGACGCCGACCGGATGATTTGCGCGACCCCCGACCGTCAAACCCTTTATGCGGTGCAGACCCCACAGGTATTCCGGCTCGGCCGGTACCGGGAAGCGGCGCAGTCCGCCCGGGAGGCAGGCCAGGATTTTACAGATGACTGCCAGATGTTGGAGGCAATTGGGCAGAAGGTTTATCTCTCCCGGGGGGAATATACGAATCTCAAGATTACGACGCCAGTCGACCTGCTGATTGCGCAGGCTCTGGCAGAACGACAGATGGAGGAACAATGATGGATTTCAGGATTGGGCATGGATATGACGCACATCAGCTCGTGGAAGGCCGCAGGCTGGTGCTTGGTGGGGTAAAGGTACCGCACACGCTCGGGCTGCTGGGACATTCGGACGCGGATGTCCTGCTGCATGCAGTGATGGATGCGATCATCGGTGCGCTTGCACTTGGTGACATCGGCTGTCTGTTCCCGGACAGCGATCAGACATACAAGGATGCCGATTCTCTTCGGCTGCTTGGCAAGGTGCGCCTGGTGATGGAGGAGATGGGTTGGCAGATCGGAAACATCGACGCAACAGTGGTGGCGCAGGAACCGAAGCTGAAGCCATATGTCAGCAAGATGCGGGAGAACATCGCGGTTGCCTGCGCTACCAATCCGGGCAACGTCAACGTCAAGGCGACGACCGAGGAGGAGATGGGGTTTACCGGCGCGGAAGAAGGAATCTGTGCGCACGCGGTCTGTCTGCTTGAGCGGGTCGGGGACCGGCTGGACGGCTAAGACTTCCGTAAGAGGGAGCAGATCGTCCTGGAAATGCATAAGATGATACAGCGGTATTTCCATTCGGCGGACAGCCGTGGGACCGCTGTATTTTGTTATGTTAGGGGACTTTTGATATGGCGAACAACGGACAGTCTGTTCTGGTGGTCCGCTCGGTCACCAGTGCGATGCGGGGCCAGAAACTTTTGGAGAGCAGCGGGATCAGCGCATATGTCCAGCGCAACACCGCGCCAAACAGCAACCAGGGCTGCGGCTATGGAATCAGGATCAGCGGGGATGTGTCGAAGGCGGCAGGGATTCTCGCGGGTGCGGGGATCAAGGTCGTGGAGATCCAGGGGGGCTGAAGGATGGTTTATTTTGACAATGCTGCAACCACCTTTCCGAAGCCGGCTGCAGTCAAAAACGCGGTGGATCTCGCAATCCTCCGTTATGGGGCAAACCCTGGGCGCAGCGGGCATGACCTTTCAACCGAGACAGCGCGTCAGGTCTACTGCGTGCGGGAAAAGGTCGCGGCATTTTTTGGCGCGGAGGATGCGGGGCAGGTGGTCTTTACCCAAAACTGCACCTATGCCCTGAATACGGCGATCAAAGGGCTGGTACGGCCGGGCGACCATGTGATTATCTCCGACCTCGAGCACAATTCGGTGCTTCGGCCAGTACATGCGCTCTCGATGCGTGGGGAGCTGGATTACACGATCGCGGAAACGTTTGAGGAGGATGACCAGACGGTAGAATCGTTCCGAAATGCAATCCGGTACAATACCAAGGCGATTATCTGCACTCATGCATCCAACGTCTTTGGAATCAAACTGCCGGTCGAGCGTCTTGCGCAGCTTGCACACGCCTATGGGCTGTATTTTGTGCTGGACGCTGCCCAGACCGCAGGAGTCGAGCCGATCGACCTGTCTGCCATGCAGATTGATTTTCTCTGTACGGCGGGGCATAAGGGGCTATATGGGCCGTCGGGGACAGGCCTTCTTATCACCCGGTTTGGGGAGCGGCTGCGCCCTCTGGTGGAGGGCGGCACCGGGAGCGCATCCGCCGACTACAGCCAACCGGACTTCATGCCTGACCGGCTGGAATCAGGGACGCTCAATACCGCCGGGATTATCGGGCTGGGGGCTGGGATTGACTTTGTGAACCAGCGTGGCCCGGAGCGGATCGCCCGGCATGAAACCTACATTGCGCGATGTGTTTATGAGGGGCTTGCCGGAATTCAGGGGGTAAAACTATATACGGCCCCTCCTCAATATGGCGTAAACCTGCCGGTTTTGAGCTTCAATGTGGAGGGGATTAGCTCCGAGGAGGTCACCAGTCAGCTCAACCGCGCAGGATTTGCGGTGCGGGGCGGCCTGCACTGTGCGCCTCCCGCCCACAAAAAGTTCGGCACCATCGGCATCGGCGGTACGGTCCGGGTCAGTGCAGGGGCATTCAATACCGAGGAGCATGCACGCGGGCTAATCTGTGCGGTGCAGAATATTGTCCGGTTTGTGGAAAAAAAGGATTGATTTCATGATAGCATGTGATAAAATATAAGATAAGAGAACTGTGCGGCCGGTTCGCTGGCCGCCTCTTCAAAAGCCGAGGGGAATGAAAGCGTATGGCGGATTTATGGAACAATCTGAGAAACGTATTTGGTACGGTACTGCCGCAGGACCTGCTTGACATCGCGATTATTTCTTACCTGTTCTACCAGGTGGCCAAACTGGTGCGGGAGACTCGCGCAGCCCAGCTGGTCAAGGGAATTATGATCCTGTTGCTGATGAGCGTCCTCGCCACCCAGCTCAGGCTGCGGACGTTGAGCTTTCTGATGGAAAATATCCTGCAAACCGGACTTGTGGTGATGGTCGTGGTCTTTCAGCCGGAGCTGCGCCGCGCACTCGAACAGGTAGGGCGCTCCCAGATCGGAAAATTGAAGTTTTTCTCTTCTGGGATGGATGAGGGCGAGGTTCGAGAGCGCTGGAGAGGGTTTGTAGATGCACTGGTGGAAGGGGCGGCGTCCCTTTCCCGGCAGAAGATCGGTGCGCTGGTGGTCATTGAGCGAAACACCCGTCTGGGCGACATCATCAAGACCGGCACCGTGATTGATTCCGGCCCCAGCGCCGAATTGATCGGCAACATCTTTTTTCCCAATTCCCCGTTGCATGATGGTGCGATGGTCGTCCGGGACGGGCGGCTTCACGCGGCCGGATGTTTCCTGCCGCTGTCGGATAATTCGGAGATCAGCCGTGAACTGGGGACTCGCCACCGCGCCGCGCTCGGAATGAGCGAGATGAGTGATGCAGTGGTCGTGGTGGTGTCGGAGGAAACGGGATTCATTACTGTCTGCCGCGATGGAAAGCTTGAGCGCGGCTATTCGGTTGAACGGCTGCGCCAGTACCTCACCGACGAGCTGCTCCCGGAACCGAGTGAACCTTCCGAGAAAAAATTTGAGCGGAGGAAGGCGAAAAAAGCATGAAGAAGTTGGATTTTGGGCAGATTTTCCAAAGCCGCCGCCTGTTGATGATCTTTTCGCTTGTGATGGGCGTTCTTTCGTGGATGTTTGTCGTCATTTTTGTCGACAATGAAATCCCTTGGGAGTTCAAAGGGGTGCCGGTCGATGTTTATGCGGAAGAAGAGCTGCTTTCGATCAACAGCCTGCGGATCGTTGAGGATCCGCAGGCGGAAGTCACAGTGGTAGTCGAGGGCGGGCGGATTGTCGTCGGCGGACTGGAGGAGGGGGAAATCCGGATCGTTGCTGATCTGGAAGGGATCTCCACCCCGGGCGATTATGCGGTCAAGCTTAAAAATGTGCTGACTGCCAATCAAAACTATGTGGTGCGTGAGATCAAGCCGTCTACGGTGAATGTGCGGGTTGACCGGATCACCACCAAACGGTTCGAAGTAAAAATGGATATTGACGGTCCTCAGGTGCCTGACGGGTATCTGAATGCAGGGACAACGATCAGTCCCCGCGCGGTCGAGGTGACCGGCCCGGAAGCGGACATCAGCCGGATTGCACAGTGCATCGTGTCTGCATCGTTCTCCGGGCGTCCGCTGACCGAAAACCAGACCATCCGCAGCGAGATTAAACTGTTTGATGAGGAAGGTCACGAAATTCCCAAAGATAGGCTCACGATGGAGAGCGATTCCGCGAATGTAACTGTGCAGGTGCTCAAACAGAAACGTCTGCCGCTCCGTTTTGAATACCTGAATATGCCTTCTGGATTCCCGCGGGACGATCTGCGGTTTGAGATGACAGACAACAGCATTCTGGTTGCGGGACCCGAGGAGGTGGTGGATTCTTACGAGGAACTCCAGATTGGTTATGTGGACCTGAGTGAGGTGACGCCGGGATTTGTACAGGTGTTTGACATCAGCCTGCCAACCGGGTTTATCAGTGTGGAAAATCTGCGGTCGGTCGGCGTCAGCTTTAGCGGAGAGGGTCTGACCGAGGCATACTTCAATGTCTCACAGATCACGCCGGTCAATGTGCCGATCAATTACGATGTGACGATCAATACCACACAGCTTTTTGGAGTACGGATCATCGGGAGTTCCGAGGTGATGGAGACGCTTACCGCCAAAGACATCGTTGCAGAGATTGACTTTTCAGAGCGTGAGCTTTCAACCGGGTCGAGCAGTCTGCCGGTTTCGATCTCGGTGCCGGGACGGAAACTGGCATGGGCGGTCGGGGAATACGCCGCTGTGGTCACGATTGACGAAAAATAAACTGGGGGCGCCCGGAGAATCCGGGCGCCCCTGTTTCGGCGGATGGACAGTGTTATTCATATGCAAGGAAGGAACAGACCCAATCTTCGGAGGAAAGCAGCAGCGATGGGAGCTGGGTGCCGTCATAGTAGTACCTTGTCCCGTAGCTTCCGATAACGGGTGTCGGACTGTCCGCAAAGTCCAGCTCCAGACGGCAGGAAACCCCGCCTTTTTCATAGAAGTCGTACACCTTTTCCGCACGATAGGTCCCGCGCCATTCCTGCTGGTTGGTGCGGTCGGAGAGGGTAAAGGTGCGGTCATCCGCAAAGACCAGTTCCACCAGAGGCGGTTCCTCCGGGGGTTCAGGGGATTCCTCCCCAAGGGCCGAGAACCGTTCCAGCGTCCACAGCCGTCCGATGACCGGTTTTGCGGCGGCGCTGTTCCCGCATCCGCCGAGCAGGAGGGCGCAAGCTAGAAGAACGATCCATCTGCTTGTCTTTGGCTTGATTCTGACTCCATCATCTCTTTCTATGATCAAACATCCCATTTGTAATATCACATCCTTTTTTGTTCCATCAATGATGCATCAAATCCAGGTTTAGGAGAATTGTTTATGCCAATTTTGATTCATGCCATCCGCACCTCGTTGGAGGAAGCGCCATCCGCCGCAATCGCCAAAGCGGTCAAGCTGCTGGGCGTATCCGAGCGGGAGGTGGTTTCCGCCTGCATCTCCAAAACCTCGCTCGATGCCCGCAAACGGGAGAAACCGCATTTTGTGCATACCGTTTCGATCTCGCTTGAGGGTGGAGAGGCATCTGCCGCGGCGCGCGTGCCGGGGAACCGGGCGGTCTGGACGGAGGACAAGCCGCTGGAGGTACCGCGGGGTACCCGACCGCTGGATCACCGGCCGGTAGTGGTCGGATTCGGCCCGGCAGGGATGTTTGCGGGTCTGCTGCTTGCGCGAAATGGATACCGCCCGCTGATCCTTGAACGGGGTGCCGCGATGGAAGAACGGGTGGAAGCTGTTGAGCGGTTCTGGCGAGAGGGTATTTTAAATGAGCGCACCAATGTGCAGTTTGGGGAAGGGGGCGCGGGCACCTTCTCAGACGGGAAGCTGACCACCCGGATCGGTGATCCAAAATGCGGCTGGGTTCTGCGTGAACTGGCGGCATTCGGTGCACCGCAAGAAATTCTGCAAAAAGCAAAGCCGCATATTGGAACCGATAGGCTTCGGCAGGTGGTCCGGAATATCCGGAAGGAAATCATCGCGCTGGGCGGGGAGGTGCGTTTCGGCACCTGCTTGACCGACCTGCGGATTTCATCTGGACGGCTGGCAGCGGCAGTGACATCGGACGGGGAAATCCCGACGGAACAGCTTATCCTCGCGGCGGGGCATAGTGCGCGCGATACTTTTGAGATGCTTCACCGGCATGGGTTTGCACTTGCGCCCAAACCATTTTCGGTAGGGGTGCGGGTCGAGCATCTGCAAAGCCAGATCGACAGAGGGCTTTATGGCGATCTAGCGGGGCATCCCGTCCTCCCTCCCGGGGAATACCAGCTTTCCAAACGGGTGGATGGACGCGGCGTCTACACATTCTGTATGTGCCCGGGCGGAATGGTGGTGCCATCCGCATCCGAACAAGGGCGGGTCGTTACCAACGGTATGAGCTGCTATGCGCGGGATGGGAAAAATGCAAATTCCGCGCTGGTGGTTGGGGTTGCGCCGGAGGACTACGGAACCCATCCGCTTGATGGAGTGGCATTTCAGCGCAGATTGGAAGAGGCGGCGTATCTGGCGGCAGAGGGGGACTATCGCGCACCGGCCCAGGATGTCGGGCACTTCCTGCAAGGGAAACCAGGACTGACCGTTGGACGGGTAGAGCCTACCTATGCGCGCGGGATTTCCCCGTGTGACTTTACCCAAATTCTTCCGGATTTTGTGACCGGCCTGCTGCGGGAGGGGCTGGTTGACTTTGACAGAAAACTCCGGGGATTTGCGGCGGAGGATGCCCTGCTTACCGGGGTCGAAACCCGGACTTCCTCTCCGGTACGGATTCTGCGCGGCGAAGATTACCAGTCTCTTACAGTAAAAGGGGTCTATCCCTGTGCGGAGGGCGCGGGTTACGCAGGGGGGATCATGAGTGCGGCGGTGGATGGCCTCCGGACTGCACTGGCAATCATGGCGGTTTACCAGCCGCTCGACTGACCCTGTGACATTTGAGCCGGGCTGGACATAAGATGGTAGTATCTTCATTGGAGGAGGTCTACCATGAAACTCGGATTGGCATTCTCCGGCAGCGGAGCGGGAGCATTATCCTCCCACATCCTCGCACAGTGGCTGCGGGACAATGCGCTTGAGATAGAGATGCTGTCTGCCTGCTCGCTGGCAGCGATCCCGGCTATGCTATGGTCGCGCGGGATTTCCCGGGAAGAAACCGGGGAACTGATAGAGGCGTTTTCCCGGTCGGCCACACCGGTGCAGGGGGTAGGGCTGCTCGATCGGATGGGGGTTTTTCGTCAGAAACCGGTCTGCGAGCTGGCGGTCAGCAGCGTGGACGTGCCTACAGGGGTCACCGTGATCTATTCCGATCTCCTGCATTCGGATGCATGGAACCTGAAGGTCCTGCCGCTTTCCGGGAACGAACGGGAAGCACTCTGCGCGACACTCTGCCCATGGAGGGGAAGCGATCCCTATCCAGCGCGGGGGATGCAGCTTTGCGATTTTTCGGTGCGGTATGGCTGCCCGTTTTTCCCGCTCAAGATGGCGGGGATGGAACGTCTGCTTTCGTTTTCCTTTGCGGGTGGAGAACTCCCGGCGCAGATCGCGGCGGATGCGCTCATCTCGCTTACCGGAAAGAATGCGGACCTTCACTGCACAATTGCCGATGCGGAATCAATCGAGCCGTTTTTACAGGCGCGCTTGGAAGAGCTTTACCAGATGTGGCTCTTTTAGCAGTCAAAAAGGTCTTCGGCTTTTCGCAGTTTGGTACAATCAGGAAGCCCCAGAGAGGATACTTATCGCTTGGAAGCTTGGCCAGGGATCCAGGTTTTCGCTGTTAAAACGCTCTTACCCCAAATATGAAGCAGGCCCTAAAAAGAGGGCGCCGTTCCACCTTGCGAAAAAGCGGAGCGGCGTTCTTTTCATCTGTGGAGATTGAATCAGAGACGGGAGATCGCCTCAAGCACAAGTCTTGCACATTTCTGCGCGGCGATCCCGGCAAAGGTGTTGTAATCCATCTCGGAGTCGGAAAGGCCGTCCGAGACACAGCGGATTACCGCAAACGGAAGCTGGTTCAGCGCACAGGTATGCCCGATCGCTGCGCCTTCCATCTCGATCGCATCGCCGCCGGTGCGGGACGCGATTTCCGCTTTTACTGCGGGGTCAAGGACGAACGCGTCGCCCGATGCGACCCGTCCGGTGACGCAGGAAAGCCCCTGCTCTTTACAGAGAGTCCGGACCAGGCCGTTCAGCTCGGTGTCCGGATGGAACCGGGAAAATCCTGGAAGCTGATCGCGCAGATGTTCTTCCTCCAGATCATGGTAACAAAGCTCATCCGCAAGCACAATATCCATCCGGTGCAGGGTGGGAGAAAGTGCGCCGCATACCCCGCTGTTGAGGATGCATTCCGCTCCAAAGCGGGAGATCATCATTTGTGCGCAGCAGGCGGCATTGACCTTGCCGATCCCACTGACCGCCGCAACGATCTTTTTGCCATTCTGTTCGGCGACGTAAAAGGTCAGCAGCCCCACTTTTTCGGTTTGCCCGTGGCTGAGTGCATCGCGGATCAGCGCAAATTCTTTGTCCATTGCACAGATAATGCCGATTGTCTGGTACATAAGGCAGTCCTCCTGAATTCAGATACCTCTATTTTACCCGATTTTTCGACCCGTTTCAACTGTTTTGGAGCATCTTTCCAATATAGCAGCCGGATTGGACAGCAGACTGCATAATCCTGTCCGCAGGATCATATACCTGAACAAGAGAATGGAGGGATTCCCTGTGAAGGAGCAGCACAGACAGAGCTTTTTGTATGGTACGATCATACTGGCAGCAGGGACAGTGGCTGTGAAACTGATTGGGGCGCTCTTCAAAATCCCGTTGACCAATATTCTGGGCGGGGTTGGGATGAGCTGTTTCAATGTTGCCTATGACCTATATTATCCGCTTTATGCGCTGTTTGTAGCAGGAGTGCCGGTAGCGGTCTCACGACTGGTGAGCGAAAGTATGGCGCGGGGACGGGTGCGGGATGCCCGCAGGCTCCTTCGGGTTTCGGTAGGGGTCTTTTTTATCATTGGGGCAGCGGGCTCTTTTGTAATGTTTATGGGAGCGGGCTGGTTCTCCGATCTGGTCCGCAATCCGGACGCCAGGCTGGCCGTTCAGGCACTCTCGCCCGCCCTGTTCCTGGGGTGCGTGATGGCGGCGTTCCGGGGTTACTGGCAGGGGATGCAGGAGATGCTTCCGACCGCAATTTCACAGGTGGTAGAGGCGGTGACACGGCTTCTGTTCGGGTTGGCATTCTCGTATGGGATTGTCTATACCGGGCTGCGCGAATACCAGACAGGGGGCACCGTATTTGGGGCGGTGTATCCCTCACTCGAGCAGGCACAGCTTGCGGTGCTGCCCTACGGGGCAGCGGGCGCGATCCTTGGTGTAACGGTCAGTTCGTTCTGCGGCGCATTTTATATGGTAGTCCGTCACAAGCTGGGGAAAGGCAGCATCCGCCCGGAAGTATGGCGTGCCGCGCCTCCGGCAGCATCCTCGCGGGCCCTTGCGCGCAGGCTTGTGGCGCTCGCCCTGCCGGTCTGCTTTGCGGCAGTGATCTCCAATCTAACCTCCTTTATCGACCTGATCTCGGTGATGAACCGCCTGAACCACGCAATCATAAACGCCCCGGAGCTGTTGCTCACAATGTACGATGGGGCGATCCCGTCGGGGATAGGGCTCGACCGACTTGGTTCCTATCTTTATGGCTGTTATTCCGGCCTTGCGGTTCCGATCTACAATCTGGTGCCCTCTCTGACTACCACGATTGGGGTGAGCCTGTTACCCGCAGTGACCGCCGCCTGGACGACCCATAACCGGCTTTCCCTCGAACGCAATATCTGTTCCTCGCTCCGTCTTGCCTCAATGATAGCGATGCCTGCCGGACTCGGTGTCTGCGCCATGGCAGAACCGGTGCTGCGCCTGCTCTTTTTTTCCAGGCCGATGGAGGTTGCGGTCATTGCCCCTGCCCTGCGGATTATGGGAATCAGCGCGGTTTTTGTGGCAATTTCGCTGCCGGTCAATGCGATTCTACAGGCGGTGGGACGCGCCGGACTTCCAGTCCGTCTGCTGCTGATCGGCGGTCTGCTCAAGCTCGGACTGAACTATCTGTTGGTTGCGGTGCCGCAGCTCAATATTCAGGCTGCACCGGTCGGGACGCTTGCCTGTTACCTGCTCGTGGTCTTGGCCAGCCTTTGGGCGCTGGTGGGTGTAACCGGCGTCCGCATCCCGGCGGGGAGCGTATTTGGGAAGCCGCTTTTTGCATCGGTCTGCTGTGCTGTCGCCGCCCGCACCTCCCATGATCTGATCTTTCGCCTGATTCCGAGCCGTTTTGTGACGCTTTTGGCAATCGCAATCGGGGGTCTGGTCTACCTCTGTGTTGTATTTTTGACAAAAACTGTGACAAAAACGGATATTTTCATGCTTCCGGGGGGAGAAAAGTTTGCAAAGGCACTTGAAAAACATTCTCTTTTAGGTTAGAATACTAAAAGTCCTCTTAAAAAGCGGATAGAAGGGGAGTTTTGTGATGTTGGACGGGTTTACGCAGAAAAAACAGTATGGAATATCCGACCTGCTGGAAATCGTGGAACTTCTCCGGGGGGAGAATGGCTGTCCGTGGGACCGGGAGCAGGATCACCACACGATCCGCAAAAACTTTCTGGAGGAAACCTACGAGGTTGTCGAGGCGATCGACAAGGAGGATCCTGTGCTTTTGCAGGAGGAACTGGGAGATGTCCTGCTCCAGGTCGTGTTTCATGCCCGGATGGAAGAGGAAGCCGGACGGTTCGGATTTTCGGACGTCTGCGACGGAATCTGCAAAAAGCTGGTGGAACGCCATCCGCATGTGTTTGGTGAGGTGGCTGTCTCCGGAACCGGTGAGGTGCTTTCCAACTGGGATCGGATCAAGCAGGAGAGCAAGGGACAGAAAACCGCTGCTGAGACATTGCGCAGCGTACCAGCAGTGCTGCCGGCGCTGATGCGCAGCGAGAAGGTGCAGCATCGGGCGGCGAAAGCCGGGTTCGATTATACCGGTTGCGATTGGGCGATGCGCGACCTCGAGAGCGAACTTTCCGAACTGAAGGAAGCGGTCGGTGAAGGGGATCAGGCCCATATCGAAGAGGAACTGGGGGATCTGCTTTTTTCAGCGGTTAATGTGGCGCGATTTGTTAAGGCCGATCCGGAACACGCGCTGACCAATTCCTGCGAAAAGTTTATCCGCCGGTTCGAACAGGTGGAGACGCTTGCCCAGAAGCGTGGGATTGACATGAAAACCACGCCGATTGAGGAGCTGGACAGGCTCTGGAAAGAAATTAAACAGAAGTGATGTATTATCACAGGCATTTTGTCTGAAGATATAGTCAAAGATTTTTAAAAGGTATGGAGGTCAAAATATGACAAAGGCAGATCTTATCAATGCGGTAGCAGAGAAATCTGAGCTGTCCAAAAAAGACAGCGAAAAAGCGCTGACCGCTGTGATTGAGGTACTCACTGAAGCGCTTGTCGCGAAAGAGAAGGTCACACTGGTTGGATTCGGTACGTTTGAAACCAAGGAGCGCAAGGAGCGCCAGGGGATCAACCCGATTACCAAGCAGCCGATTACGATTGCAGCCGCAACCGTCCCGTCTTTCAGCGCAGGCAAAGCTCTGAAGGATGCCGTTGCCGGTAAGTAAGGAATTTATGTAGGCTCGCTGCATCCGATGCGGCGGGCTTTTTGTTTTTGTTAAGGAGAATGAGCATGAGACTGGATAAATATCTGAAAGTGACCCGGCTGATCAAACGCCGCACCATCGCAAACGAAGCCTGCGACGCAGGACGGATCGTGGTCAACGGGAAGATCGCCCGCGCATCCTACGACGTGAAGGAGGGCGACCTGATCGAGATCAATATGGGGCAGAAACCGCTCAAGGTGAAGGTGGTCAAGGTGAGCGAATATGCGACAAAGGAGACCGCTGCCGACGCTTACACCGTCGTAGAATGAACGACCTGTTTATCCGCAGGGTTCTGGTTCCGGACGGCCTCCCGGAGGGGTCCTATCTGGCCGGATTGCCTGCCATCCGCCAGATCGCCAGGGAGGGGCTGGATCTGCAAAGTCCGGTCACCTTTTTCGTGGGGGAGAACGGTTCGGGAAAATCTACCCTGCTCGAAGGGATCGCGGTCGCATTTGGGTTCAATCCGGAGGGAGGCAGCAGGAATTTCCGGTTCAGCACCTTTGATTCGCACTCCGGCCTGCACCGGTTCCTCCGGCTCTGGAAGGGGGCGCGAAAGCTGCGGGACGGTTATTTCCTGCGTGCCGAGAGCTTTTACAATCTGGCGAGCAATATTGAGCAGCTGGACAGGGGGCCTATGGGGGCGAGAATCATCGACAGTTATGGGGGGATTTCCCTGCATGAACAGTCACATGGGGAGAGTTTTCTGTCTTTACTGCTCAACCGGTTTGGCGGCAACGGGCTTTATATCCTCGATGAACCGGAAGCGGCGCTCTCTCCTATGCGTCAGATGACCCTGCTCTCCCGGATCGGTGACCTGGTGCGGGAAGGCTCACAATTTGTGATTGCGACCCACTCACCGATTTTGATGGCCTATCCCGGTTCAGACCTGTTCCTGCTAGATGGAAGCGGGATTCGCCGCGCCCCCTATCGCGAAACAGAACACTATCAGCTGACCCGCCGTTTCCTTGAAAATCCCGAGCAGATGCTCCATTATCTGCTTGACAGCCAGACCACTTAAAAATAAGAACCTGTATTCATAATCAGAGGATGCCGGATGGGCGAGGGGTTTTGCTGCCCTGCAAGGCGAAAAAACGCAGACAATACTTTGTGTATTGCAAGATTTTTCAACGCGGCAGGCCGGCAAAAGACCCGCTCAGACGGTGTCGAATGGTTGTGAATACGGGTTCTAATAGACTTTGGTGACAGAACCTGCCGATGATGCGCGCTGCCTGGTTTTTTGCAGGGAGGCGTGTATTTTTTTCCCGGATGGCGCATACCTATTAAAGAGAACGACAGGGGAGGTAAAACACGATGGTCGAGGAAAAAAAGCCAGCCGCGCCGCACAATATCATTATGGAGGGACGCAGGAAGATGACTGTCACTGGAGTGACCGAGATCGACAGCTTTGACGAGCAGAGTGTGGTGCTTTTCTGCGAAACGGGGGAGCTTGCAATTCGGGGGACAGGGCTTCACATCAATCGGATTGATGTAGATACCGGGGAACTCAGCCTGGAAGGGGAGCGGATCGACGGACTGTCCTATGCGGATAACCTGCCGGTACGAGGCGGTATTTTGGGCAGGCTGTTCCGCTAAATGGGGAGGGGTGCAGATGGGAATTACAATCGCAGGACAGACCTGGCTGTTTTTGCTCTCAATTGCACTTGGTGCTGGTCTGGGGGTCTGCTATGACCTATTCCGCATCCTCCGGATCGCCCTGCCGCATCCAACGCTCGCGGTACTCGCCGAGGACCTGCTCTTTTCTGTGATCTGCGCCGGAGCCACCTTTTTTTATATGCTCGCCGCCGACAACGGGCAAATTCGTATTTTCGTTTTGATTGGGGAAGGAGTCGGATTTCTGCTCTACTACTGTACGATTGGTGCGCTGGTGATCCGGGTCTCCAAGGGAATCATCCGGGCAGCTAGATGGGTGCTGTGCACCCTCTGGCGGATATTTGTTGCGCCTATTGTACACCTTTTGGAAAAGGCAGGCCGCTTTGGACGGAAAATTCTGCATAAAAGCAGTATAATTCTGAAAAAGCAGGCAAAAAATTTGAATATACCCTTGAAAAAGAGACGTAAGATATTGTATAATTTGAAAAAGTAACTTCATGAGGATGACGCGCCAAATTTTCTGAAAAGGTATGCTGAAAAGATGAAAGCAGAGCATGTACGGAAAAAAGAACGGATTAAAAGAAGGAATCCTGTATTGAAGATCAGCCTTTTCCTCCTTGGAGTATACATTGTTGTTTCGCTCGCCTCTTTGCATATGGAGATTGTCTCAAAGCAGGAGGAGCTGCAGATGGTAATCCAACAGTGTGAGGAGCAGCGGATCAGCAACAAGGAGATTAAACGCCAGATTTCCCTCGGGGACGACCAGACCTATCTTGCACGTATTGCGCGGGACAAGCTGGGGATGGGGTATTCGGATGAACACGTCTTTCGGGATGCGGCGGGTTCTTAACGGTTTTTCATCGCGCGAGCGATTTTATCAGGTTGCGGCAAATGGTGAAAACACAAGATTTTTAAGGGAGGCAGCGTAATACATTATGCAGCTTGAGGTAGGGAGTATTTTAGAGGGTAAAGTGACCGGTATCACGAAGTTTGGAGCTTTTGTGGAGCTGCCGGGAAACAAGACGGGGATGGTACATATTTCCGAGGTCGCTTCGTCTTATGTCAAGGAAATTTCCGATCATCTTTCCCTGAACCAGATGGTAAAGGTGAAGATCATCGGGATCAACCCCGAGGGAAAGGTTAGTCTGTCGATCAAGCAGGCAGCGCCCGCCCCTTCCGCGCCGCCGCAGCGCCCGTTCCGCAGCCATCAGGGCGGGCAGCAGGGGGATCGCCCTCCGCGTCAGCAGCATCAGCGCAGGCCCCCCAGAGAGGCTTCTTATGGGTTTGAGCGCCGCCAGCCCATTACGAATGAGAATATGTCGTTTGAGGACATGATGAGCAAGTTTAAACAGGCGAGCGACGACAAGATGTCCGATCTCAAGCGGTATACCGATGTCAAGCGCGGGACGTCCCGAAGCCGCAATTCATCCAGATAATCGCGCCGGGGGATTCCGGAATCGAAGGGCACCGCGGTGCCCTTTTTTGTTGGAGGATAGAACAGATGCTGATTATAAATGCAGAGATACGCACGATGGCCGGACGGGACTATGCGAGCGGCTATATTCAAATCGTGGGGGAAAAGATCGTCTCGGTGGGGCCGATGGAGGATTGCCCCGCGGATTTTGAAACGATAGATGCACAGGGGAAGATCGCCATGCCCGGCCTGATTGACGCACATTCCCACATTGGGATGTGGGAGGACGGGATGGGCTTTGAGGGGGACGACGGCAACGAGGAGACCGATCCGGTGACCCCGCACCTGCGGGCGATCGACGGGGTCAACCCGTTTGACCGTTCGTTTGCTGAGGCACTGAGCTATGGCGTGACCACTGTCGTAACCGGGCCGGGCAGCTCAAACCCGATTTCGGGTCAGTTTTGCGCGCTGAAAACCTGCGGGAAACGGGTGGACAAGATGATCGTCCGCGCGCCGCTGGCGATCAAAATGGCGATGGGGGAGAATCCGAAAAACTGTTATCACGAGAAGGATGGCGGTCCGGCGACCCGGATGGCGGTTGCCGCGCTGATTCGGGAACAGCTCGCCAAGGCGCAGAAATATGCCAAGCAGCTTGCGGAAGCAGCAAAGGACGATGAACTGGATGAGCCGGAGTACGACGCCAAATGTGAAGCGCTGCTGCCGCTGCTTGACCATCGGATCAAGGCACATATCCATGCCCACCGCGCCGATGACATCTTTACTGCGATCCGGATTGCAGACGAATTTGGGTTTGGCTATGTGATCGTCCACGGCACAGAGGGGCATCTGGTCGCGGATGAGCTTGCTGAAGAACAGGCCCCGGTAATTGTCGGGCCGCTGATTGGCGCACGCACGAAGCCCGAATTGTCGAACGCGAGTGCCTCTGGCCCGGGAATTTTGCGGGCGGCAGGGGTGCAGGTCGCGATCTGCACCGACCATCCAGAAGTGCCTGAACATTACCTGCTGATGAGTGCGCGGCTCGCTGTTGAACATGGGATGGAACCGCAGGCAGCACTTCGGGCGATCACGATTGAGGCGGCGAAGATCTGTGAGATTTCCGACCGGGTTGGTTCGATCGAAGCAGGCAAGGACGCGGACATCCTGCTTTTCGACCGGGAACCGCTCGAATGCTGCGGTCGCCCGTCGGCGGTGATTTTGAACGGAAAGAAGGTGCGCTGAAGATGCGTGAAATCAGCCGGGAATTGGTGATCCAGACAGTCAAAGAACTATGCATCGAGGCGAACAGAGTCCTGCCGCAGGATATGAAGGACTGCCTTGCACACGCCTGCCAGATCGAGGAGTCCCCGTTGGGACGGGAGGTTTTGGGTGACATTGTGCGCAACTATGAGACAGCGGAACAACTGTGTATCCCGGTCTGTCAGGATACCGGGATGGCGGTCGTTTTTGCCGAACTGGGCGAGGACGCGCATGTCTGCGGATTGGAGGATGCAATCCATGAAGGAGTGCGGCAGGGTTACCTTGATGGGCTGCTGCGCTGCTCGGTGGTGGGAGACCCGCTCCGTCGGGTCAACACCAACGATAATACGCCGGCGATGCTTCATCTGCGGATGGTGCCAGGAGATCGGATTTCGATCACCGTTGCGCCCAAGGGGGCGGGCAGCGAGAACATGAGCAGCCTCAGGATGATGACTCCAGCCGCCACTGCGGATCAGATTGTTGATTATGTTGTGCAGGCGGTTGAGACAGCGGGGAGCAATCCCTGCCCGCCGGTTGTTGTCGGAGTGGGAATCGGCGGTAATTTTGAAGGTTGTGCCCTGCTCGCCAAACGTGCTCTCTGCCGGGACACCTCGTCCGGCAATCCCGACCCGTTCTACCGCGAACTGGAAAAGCGGATGCTTGAGCGGATCAACCAGACCGGGATCGGGCCGCAGGGGTTCGGCGGGCGGGTAACTGCACTCGCGGTTAATATTGAAGCGGGTGCGACCCACATCGCCAGTCTCCCCGTGGCGGTCAACATGGGCTGCCATGTGACCCGCCATGCTCATCGAACCATTTGATCCAGTCAAAGCACTGAAAAACAACTGCTTGTTTTTCAGTGCTGGCAGGATTTTTGTACTGGATAACGATGTAATCTAAAGCCAGTGTGCGGCAATCTCGCTTCACATTTGGAAAGAATGCTTCTGATGCTTTCCAAATACCTCGATGGGATGAGCACAGCCGCCAGAGAAGAAAGGCGGCTGTCTTTGTCTGTAAACCCGCATGTAAAGCGGATGCAACCAGAAGTTGCGCGAAAAATATCCAAAGGTAACAGCAAGTTGGTAGAAGTTGCGGGGCTTCCCGGGTAGAATCAAACCATCAAATTTGAACATGAGGTGAGGTCAAATGCAATTTTCAGAAAACCTGCAGCTCCTACGGAAAAAGAACAACATGACTCAGGAACAGCTTGCAGAACATCTGCAAGTCAGCCGGCAGGCGGTTTCCAAATGGGAGGCTGCACAGAGCTACCCGGAGATGGAAAATCTGCTTGAGATTTGCAGCCTGTTTTCCTGCGATCTGGATATGCTGGTGCGCGGGGATGTGGAGAAAGACATGGTGGAGGATACTGCGCAGTACGACCGGTTTTACAACCAGTTCAGCGTTGCGACTGCGGGAGGGGTAGCGCTGATCATCCTGGGGCTGGCTGCTTTTCTCTGGATGGAGGAAAGCAGCGAAACACTGGCCTATCTATGTTTTCTTCCCTGTCTCACGATCGGCCTCTTTCTGTTTGTGCTGTTTGGCATCCGAAAGGAATATTTTGAAAAACAGCATCCGCAGATCGTCGATTTCTACACCGATGCGCAGAGACAGCAGTTCGGACAGTGGTTTGCAATCGCAATGGCCTCCAGTGTCACTTTGTTGATTCTGGGCGTGCTCCTGATGCAGTTCCTGGAGCTTCAAGTTTCAGAAGATCGGGCGTCCGCAGGATTTATGTTGCTGGTAGCCGCCGCAAGCTGGATTTTTATTTATTTTGGGCTGCAGAAAGAGAAGTACAATGTTGAGGGCTACAACCGGCGCCACCAGCCAGATGTCTCCACTGCTGCCAAAAAGGTGGAAACCATCTGCGGAGTGATTCTCCTTGCAGCGGCAGCGGTCTTTCTGGCGATCGGTATCCTGTCGGATTCATGGAGCCCTGCCTGGGTGGTTTTCCCAATCGGCGGGATCGCTTGCGGGATCGTTTCGATAGTGCTGAAAGGTAGGCAATAAAATAAAATTCTTTGTGAATTTTTGTCTAGCCTATTGTAATTTCAACCAATGTGATATATAATAAGGTCAGGAAATCTGGACAAACTGTTGAAAGTCAATGGATGTTTCTGCCGGGTTTCCATGATAAACAAAGGGGTTGAACTTATGAATATTACCATCACAGCCCGTAAAACATCTGTGCGCGATTCTTTCAAAGATCGCATCGAACGCAAACTTGGTAAACTGGATCGGTTCTTTGACGATGGTGCAAATGCCAGCGTTACTGTGACCAATGAAGGGGACCGCGAGACAGTGGAGGTAACGATTCAGTCGCGGGGGATGTTTTACCGCGCGGAAAGAACCACTTCCGACCGCTTTGATTCTTTGGAGGCGGTGGTGGATTCCCTCTTCCGCCAGATCGTAAAAAACAAGAACAAACTGGAAAAAAGGCTGCGTGAAACCGCGTTTGACGCCCCAAATCTTGAAGCGGGTGAGGAGCACGAGAGCGAGGTCGGGGAATACCATATCGAGCGGATTAAACGGTTTGATATGCGTCCGATGGACGTGAACGAGGCAATTCTCCAGATGAACCTGCTTGGACATGAATTTTTCCTCTTTTTGAATGCGGAGACCAATGGGGTAAATGTGATTTATAAACGGCATAATGGTACTTATGGCTTGATTGAGCCTGTGATTGATTAAACCCTCAAAGAGTTCCAAAGAAAACCCCGGTGAGAACCGGGGTTTTTATTGCGCCCAAAATATTTTTGTGATATAATGTCCTTATATTATGGTGCGGAGGGAAAAAGATGCTCTGCAAAAACTGTGGGAATAATGTCAAAAGCGATTTTAAATATTGTCCTTATTGTGGGGAGCGGTTTCTTGGGGATTTTCAGGATCATTATGGAGAACTGACCCCTCCTTATGTGATTGATGAGCAGCCGGACGAGAATGCAGATGTCTATGTATCCGAATCGGAAGAGGTAGAGCCGGATTTTGTACTTCCGCCGCCGGATCCGCCGATCGAACTGGAAGAACCATATTTTGTCTATTATCCAGATGCACCTATTGAATCAGAAGCTCCGTCTGCATGGTCCTCTGTGCCGGAATCAGAACAGTCGATCCAATCACCAGAGGTGCTACCGAACTCAATTTCTGGATGGGAAGTTCCGTCCGATCTGCCACCTTCGCGGGAACAGCAACCGAGTGTAGCCCCCGGATGGGAAGCACCGCCCAGTCCGCCGCCTGTGTGGGAACAGCAGCCGGGCACAGTCCCCGGGTGGGAAGCACCGCCCAGCCCACCGCCTATGCGGGAACAGCATCCGGGCACAGTCCCCGGGTGGGAAGCACCGCCTAGTCCGCCACCTGCGCGAGCACAGCATCCGGGCACAGTCCCCGGGTGGGAAGCACCGCCTAGTTCGCCACCTGGATGGGAACAGCATCCGGGCACAGTCCCCGGGTGGGAAGCACCGCCCAGTCCGCCGCCTGTGCGGGAACAGCAGCCGGGCACAGTCCCCGGGTGGGAAGCACCGCCCAGTCCGCCGCCTGCGCGAGCACAGCATCCGGGCACAGTCTCCGGGTGGGAAGCACCGCCTAGTCCGCCACCTGCGCGAGCACAGCATCCGGGCACAGTCCCCGGGTGGGAAGCACCGCCTAGTTCGCCGCCTGTGCGGGAACAGCATCCGGGCACAGTCCCTGGGTGGGAAGCACCGCCCAGTCCGCCACCCGCATGGGAACAACAGCGGTCGGACACAGCTTCCGAGTGGGAAGCACCGCCCAGTCCGCCGCCTGTGCGGGAACAGCAGCCGGGCACAGCTCCCGAGTGGGAAGCACCGCCCAGTCCGCCACCCGCATGGGAACAACAGCAGCCGGACACAGCTTCCGAGTGGGAAGTACCGTCCAGTCCGCCACCTATGCGAGCACAGCAGCCGAGCACAGCTCCCGGGTGGAAAATGTCGCCCAGCCCACCGCCTATGCGGGAACAGCAGCTGGGCACAGTCCCTGGGTGGGAAGCACCGCCCAGTCCGCCGCCTGTGTGGGAACAGCATCCGGGCACAGTCCCCGGGTGGGAAGCACCGCCTAGTCCGCCGCCTGCGCGAGCACAGCAGCCGGGCACAGTCCCCGGATGGGAAGCACCGCCCAGCCCACCGCCTATGCGGGAACAGCAGCCGGGCACAGTCCCCGGGTGGGAAGTACCGCCCAGTCCGCTGCCTGGATGGGAACAGCAACCAGGAAAGATGCCTACCAATCCGGAACCGTCCAAGACCACAGATAGATTTACATGGCAGGAGACCCCCGTGATAGAGCAGGAGAAAAAAACCCCTCCTGAACTGAAGTGGGAGCAGTCGAAAGAAAGCCAGTGGCGCGGGCAGGATACACTCTCCAGATGGGAAGAGGGGAACCATCCTCGAAGGCCGGAGCCTCCGCCGATGGAGCCAAAAGCGCCGCATATCGCTTTGAAACTGCTTTTAATTGTGGGAGTGCTTTTGTTGGCCGGAGCGGTTGCAACAGGGCTGTATTTCGGGTTGATTGCATAAAGAATTGACAACACGACAGACAGGCGGAGCCACGGGAGAGCGATGGCTTTGCCTGTTGTATTTCCAGAAGGAAAAGGAGAACTATGCAGAAAAGGGTACTGGTTGCGATGAGCGGCGGTGTGGACAGTTCGGTTGCCGCACTGCTCCTGCAAAGGCAGGGTTACGAGGTTGCGGGTGCGACGTTTGAACTGTTTGACGGATGCTCTGAGGACAACACCGGAGACGCCAGACGGGTTTGTGAACGGCTAGGCATCCCGCATTTTGTATTCGACTATCGGGAACGCTTTTCAAAAGGCGTACTCGATTACTTTATACACGGCTATCAGAACGGAGAAACCCCGAATCCCTGCATCGCCTGCAACAAGACGATCAAGTTCGGAGCGTTTTCAGAAGATGCGGAGCGGCTCGGCTTTGATTTTATTTCGACCGGTCATTATGCGGGCATCCAGCTCGACAGACAGAGTGGTCAGTTTTGGCTTTTGCGGAGCCAGCAGGAGCGAAAGGACCAGTCCTACGTGCTCTACCATCTATCGCAGGAGCAGCTTTCGCAGCTTCTGCTCCCGATCGACCGTTACAGCAAGGCGGAAGTACGTGAGATCGCGGCTCAAGCTGGACTTCCTGTCTTTTCCAAATCGGACAGCCAGGACATCTGCTTTGTGCCGGATGGGGATTATGCTGGTTTTATCACCCGCTATACGGGAGAGATTCCGCAGGAAGGGGATTATCTGGACGATAAAGGGACGGTGATTGGACGGCATAAAGGGGTTCTGTATTACACGATCGGGCAACGCAGAGGGCTGGGGATCGCGCTGGGAGTAAAACGGACAGTCAGCCATCTGGATCCGGTGTCGAACACGGTGACCCTTTCAGATGACAGCGCTGTTTACACGGACCGACTTTTTGCAGACGATCTGCGGATGACAGACGATTCCACCCCGGAACGACCGTTTCCCTGTACAGCCAAAATTCGCTATGCCCACAGGCCAGCCTCAGCGACCGTCCATCCATTGGGGAATGGGTCTGTGCAGGTGCAGTTTGCACAGCCACAGAGGGCGGTCACCAAAGGACAGGCGGTTGTCTTTTATGAGGGTGACCGGGTACTCGGAGGGGCGACGATCCGCTAGATCGAAACCTCAAATTTCATGATGCAGAGCAGATTCTACTAAGCGGCAGACTTCGGCCATCGTCAGGCCCTGTTCTGCCGCAATCTTTTTTAGATCCTCGAATTCCGGTTTTGTGCGGCGGACTCCATAACCGGATGCAGTTTTTACCCGAACTGGGCCAAAAGCGGTCTCCACCGTGGAGATTTGATATTCGAGCGTTTCACGCTTGCAAAGGCGGCTGCGTACGCCGAGTGTGGTCGTGTGCAGCAACATCAGATGGGTGAATTTTTCCTGCTCCTGGGGCTTGCAGAGACAGGTCAGCAGATAGGCAGGGCGGTTCTTTTTCATGTAAATTGGGGTGGTAAACACGTCCAGTGCACCATTTTCCAATAGGAGGTCTGCTGCAAATCCGAGCGCTTCCGACGTGATATCGTCAAGGTTGCAGCAGAGTTCAACAATCTCTTCCTGGGCATGGCTGGTTTCGCCCAGAAACGCCCGAAGGCAGTTGGCGGTTTCAAAAGTTTTATGTCCCATTCCGTAGCCGGTTCCAGAAACTGACATCTGTGGCATTTCGCCGAACCGAGAGGCAAAATGCCGGAGCAGGGCTGCACCAGTAGGGGTGCAAAGCTCCCCAGGTATCCGCCCACCGTAGATTGGGGCCCCTTGCAGGATATGGGCGGTGGCAGGCGCCGGAACAGGGAGAATGCCGTGTGCGCAGCGGACCGTTCCACAGCCTACATGGATAGGGGAGACGACCACCTCATCTGCGCCGATCAAGTGAAACAGCAGACAACATCCAACGACGTCCGCAACCGCGTCTAGGGAACCGACCTCGTGAAAATGAATCTGGTCGATCGGGGCACCGTGAGCATGGGATTCCGCATCACCGATCAGGCGATAGACTGCCGCAGCATCTTTTTTGACGGTTTGCGGCAGGTCGAGCTGCTCGATCCGTTTGCAGATGTCCGCATAGCTGTAGTGGTGATGCGAGTGATTGTGGTCATGCAGATGGCTGTAGTTGTGCGGGTGATCGTGGTCGTGCGGGTGGCTGTGGTCGTGCGGGTGGCTGTGGTCGTGCGGGTGGCTGTGGTCGTGCGGGTGGCTGTGGTCGTGCGGGTGGCTGTGGTCGTGCGGGTGGCTGTGGTCGTGCGGGTGGCTGTGGTCGTGCGGGTGATCGTGGTCGTGCAGGTGGTCGTTGGCTGGTTCCTCCTGTCCACGCACCAGAATTCGCATTTGTGTGCCGTTAATCCCGCATTTTTGCGCAGGTATAGCTTCTACAGTGATTTCCGGAAGACCCAGATGGTTGATCTGCTGCAAAAACGCCTGCTTGTTTGGACAGATTTCAAACAAGGCAGCCATCAGCATGTCGCCAGCAGCCCCCATATTGCATTCCAGATAGAGTGTTTTCATTTGTTTTCTCCTCCCATGTGGTTTATCATGCTGGCGAGATAGCCCGCACCGAATCCGTTGTCGATGTTCACGACACTTACCCCGCTTGCACAGGAATTGAGCATCGAAAGCAGGGCAGAAAGCCCGCCAAAATTCGCGCCATAACCGATGCTGGTGGGTACGGCAATCACTGGACAGTCGACCAGCCCTCCGAGCACGCTGGCGAGCGCCCCTTCCATCCCAGCGACCGCGACAATCACCCGGGCTTCCATGATGGCGTCCAGATGCGCCAGCATGCGATGCAGGCCGGCGACACCAACATCGTAGAGCCGTTCTACCTGGTTGCCGAGAGTCTCGGCGGTGAGTGCGGCTTCCTCTGCGACCGGGAGATCGCTGGTTCCTCCTGTCGCCACGACAATCGTCCCTGATGCGGTGACCTCCCCTTTCTGGCCGATGATTCCGATGCGGGAAACCGGGTCATAGGTAAGGGGAAGCTGTTCTGCGAGGATTCTGGCTTTCTCATCCGAAAGACGGGTAATCAGGATATTTTCGTTGCCGCGCCGCCGCATTGCGGAAGCGATGCCAAGAATCTGTTCGGCGGTTTTTCCGCTCCCAAAGATCACTTCCGGAATCCCCTGGCGGATTGCCCGGTGGTGGTCTACTTTTGCATATCCCAAATCTTCGAATGGGCTGACTTTCAACTCCAGGACCGCCTGCTCGGGGGAGACTGTACCCTCCTGCACCCGGCGCAGAAGTTCCAATAGTTTTTCCTGTGCCATAATTCCTCCTGTGCTCTGTTGGCAATTGGTGTGTTGCCAAACGATTTCATATGTTCGCAGAATCTTTTCAGGACGTGGCCCGCAAAAGCTGCCGGGAAAGACGGAATAACCGTTTTTTCTCCCTTTTCAAACAATTCCTAATCTCTGGGAGCCAGATTGAGCAGAACCCTTTTAAAATAAGGGGAAAGAGCGGTGCGAATCTCCTGGTGCAGCTGCACTGCTCTGATAAATTGGGGGTGGGGCAGCTCCAGGCAGGCACTGCCGTTTTCGGTCCGTACCCGCAAATCTGAAAAGCCGAGGGAGGACAATATCTGCTCCGACCGCTCTACGTGCTCAAGCTGTTCTGCCGTAATCGAGGTGCCGGTGGGGATGCGGGTGGCAAGGCAGGCATATGCCGGCTTGTCCCATGTGAACAATCCGGCTTCTCTGGAAAGGCTTCGGATGTCAGCTTTGGTAAGCCCGCATTCCCGCAGGGGAGAGCGTACTTCCAGTTCCTCGAGTGCCCGCATACCGGGGCGGTCATCTGTACGGTCAGAGGCGTTGGTGCCGTCCAGAAGCAGGGGGTAGCCATCCATACGCGCGCGCTCCCAAAGAGCGGTGAAAAGGGCAGTTTTGCAGTGATAGCACCGCAAGGGGCCATTTTCCACTACCAATGGATGCTGCAAAATATCGCAGGGCAGGACAGTGAGTGGGATACCGAGCTGTTCGGTGAACCGTTGTGCGTCCTGAAGTTCAAATTCCGGTTGGAATTGGGACTGAACAAAGTATGCGCGAAGATCGCAGTGCATCTGCTTCGCCGCATAGAGCAGATAGGCAGAGTCAACGCCACCCGAAAAGGCGAGGGCAGCTTTGGGATGGAACAGAAAAAAGGTTTGCAGATTCAGAGAAAGTCCTCCTTTACGATAAAAAGGCCCACCAAAGGTGAGCCTTCAGGCTGTTTCAGCAGGCGGCTTCTGCCGCATCCGTACGCTTCAGCGTTTTTTCTATAGTACAATACGCAGGCGGGGTTGTCAATAGAACCCCATGGCTTCCTTGAAAAGATTGCATAACGTTTGGTTTGACGCTATGTCGGCTTCGGAGTGAATAAGGGAAAAAAGCGGCTTGAACCGTACAGGTTCAAGCCGCTTTTTGATATGTTTTGTTCCGGACATTACCGAGCGCAATAGAGGTCCTGGCAGCAGAGCCAGCGTGGATGGGCAAAATCTGGCCAGAATCTGTTTCTGCAATCGGCAGGGTACATGCCGCAGAAGCCGTTCTGGTCGCGGCAGATGCGCATTTCCCGGGAATCAGGGCAGTTTTCCTCGACCGGATACCATTCGCAGTCTTTCCCGGTGCAGCCGCTGACCGGCTGGATTTTGCAGTCGTTTTTGACTGTTGGCCGCTTTTTCTCGCAGCAGCAACAGCAACAGTTACAACAACCGCAGCAGTTGCAGCAACCACAGCAATTACAGCAGCATCCTCCATTGTTGTAGCAGAAAGCCATTCATAATCACACCTTTTGTATAAAATAAAATGCAGCAGTTGGGCGGCAGTTCATCTGGCACCTGCGCCATACTTTCTGATATGGGAGAGCAGGGATCAGAAGCTGACGATGGATGGTACAGAACAGGTGCTTATGCCGCTCTTTCCCATAGTATGCAGGCTGTGCAGTTCTTGCGATTGTCCGGGAAATATCTTCCTGTCCACCCGCTTTCGACAGAATCAAGACTTGTCCGCTCCCTATAATAGAGTCAGCAGATAAAAAAGAAGCGGGTTTGTTTCAAACCCGGATGCCGGAAAACGATCGTCCGGCTTGAGGGGGCGTCTTATGGAAGTCTATGCAGATGTTCTGGTAGTGGTGAATTATGTCATCAACCTGCTGGTGCTGATGGCAGCTGCAAAGCTGGCGGGGGTGGTCACCCGCCGTGGGAGGCTCGGTCTGGGCGCTCTGACGGGTGCGCTGGGGGCATTGGTTATCTTTTTGCCCTATATCGGCTGGTGGTTTCAGGCAGGTTACAAACTGCTGCTTTCCTGTGTGATGGTATTGGCGGCATTTGGCTGGCAGAATCGGCGAAGATTTTTAAAACTTCTGCTGGCCGTCGCCGTTTCTGCGGTCGGGATGGGGGGGCTTCTGTTTCTGCTTTCGTTTCTGGCAGAGCCGGTTGGGATGTTTTTTTACAATGGCGTCGTTTACTTCGATCTTCCGATGCTGCTTCTGGTCGGCTGCTGTACAGGGGCATATCTGGTGCTCTGGCTGGTTGACCGGCTGTTTTTCAGCCGGTCTGCCCCGAAGCATCTCTATGACCTTGTAATCACCTCCGAAGGGAAACAGATTTCGCTCAAAGGACTTGCGGATACCGGCAGCAACCTGAAGGAGCCATTTTCGGGTGCACCGGTGATCGTCTGCGACCGGGGACTTGCAGAGCGCATCCGCCCGCAGGAGCAGACCCGGTTCCGGATTATTCCCTGTGTGACCGTGACAGGGGACGGTGCGCTGGAGGCATTCCGTCCGGACGAGGTCCGAATCAGTGGAGAGGGGGCACAGATACAGACTTCCGATGTATACATAGCAGTGAGCAGGCAGCCGATTGGCGGGGAATATCAAGCTGTGATGAATCCCTGTCTGGTCGGCGAATCCCTGAGCAGGTCCATATAGAAGCGCTCCGTGAATGTTAAGTAATTTTGATTGAGAAGGGAAAGGGTGTAGCAATGATGAAAATGGCAATGCGGAATAAGAGGGTCGCCCTCTGGTGGGAACGCCTGCTTGGCAGACTGGGATTACTGCGGGGAATTTACTATATCAACGGACCGGAGACACTGCCTGCCCCGCTTTCCAGGGAAGAGGAGAAGGAGGTATTTCTGCGTCTGGAGCGGAACGATGAGGCTGCACGCGAGATTCTGACCGTACATAACCTGCGGTTGGTGGTTTACATCGCGAAAAAATTTGAATCGACAGGGATCAATGTGGAAGATTTGATTTCGATTGGGACGATCGGTTTGATTAAGGCGGTCAATACCTTCCGCCCACAGAAGAACATCAA
This sequence comes from Anaerotruncus sp. 1XD42-93, assembly GCF_009917605.1. Lineage (NCBI taxonomy): Bacteria > Bacillati > Bacillota > Clostridia > Eubacteriales > Oscillospiraceae > Anaerotruncus > Anaerotruncus sp. 1XD42-93. Next base: position 157,111 of record NZ_QZEG01000002.1, read on the forward strand.
GCTGGCGACCTATGCATCCCGCTGTATCGAAAATGAAATTCTGATGCACCTTCGGAAGAATCAGTCGCACAAAAACGAGGTTTCGATTGATGAACCGCTGAATATCGACTGGGATGGAAATGAGCTGCTGCTTTCGGACATTCTTGGAACCGATCCAGACAGCATCAACCGTCCGATTGAAGACGAAGCGGAAAAAAATCTGCTGCTCAACGCGATCAGCCATCTCGGGGAGCGGGAACGTACGATTATGTATCTGCGGTTTGGGCTGATGGGGCAGGAGGAAAAGACCCAGAAGGAGGTAGCAGACATCATCGGGATCTCGCAGTCGTATATTTCGCGTCTGGAAAAGCGGATCATCAAAAAGTTGAAAAAAGAGCTGGAGAAAATCATCTAATACCAGTGGGCTGCTGTCTTAAAGCTTTGCATGCCATTTGGGGATAGAGTTCCAGAATAACCCAGGTATTCCAACCGTTTCTGTTGCGTATTCTCACACCTTTATGGAGACGCCACTTGACAATGAGATTGCTGTCTGTTATAATTTAGAAAAAACATTTTTTTGTTTTTGAGGGCAGAAAAAAACAGTGTTTAAATGGCCTCACAAGGAAGGTTTGTCAGGTTATATAAAATTCAGAGTAATTTGTTTTCAATGGCGGCACACAAAATTGGTCGATAGTGATATTGTGTCAGTTCGACCTCAACTGTCGACACCCAAAAATCTACACTTTTTGGATGGGGCGGATACTTCATCAGGAAAAGTGTAGGTTTCTCTATGTATAGAGGAAGGATAGAAAGGCATCGTAGGGGGAGCGCTATGTATAAAATAATGATTGTGGATGACGATCCAACCAGCTTGGCGATCGGCAAAGCGCTTCTGAGCGGTGAATATGAGGTGCTGACGATGAAATCGGGCCTGCAGGCGCTGGGCTATCTGAAAGAGTACGACAGCCCTGATCTGATCCTGATGGATATGGTTATGCCGACCAAAAGCGGGCAGGATGTGTTGAAGATTCTCCAACAGGACCCGAAATTGTGCAATATTCCTGTGATTTTTCTTACAAGCATGGAAGGGCGCAACTTTGAATTGGAGTGTCTCCAGCTTGGCGCAGTGGATTATCTCCAGAAGCCGGTAAATGCGGAGCTGATGAAGATTAAGGTGCGCCGTTATATCCAGGTGGTAGAAATCAAGCGTCAGAATGAGTTCCTGAAAAGGAAGCTGTTCGAACTGAAAACACGGGTCAACAAGATATTCGATGTCGCGTTAGCTGCGTTGGACAATAAGAAAGATCAATAAGAAGCCAGGAATCCCTCTGTTGTTTGGCCATCAGAGGGATTTTTTGTGCAAAACAGGATTTTTTTGGTCAGATTGATTGACTTTGAGGCAGGAAAAGGATATCATAAGAATAGCAATTTGCCTAAATTTCCGGAATTATTGGAGGGGTAGTTTATGAACCATAACGATCTGTATCAACGCTGGCTGGGAACCAACCTTGAGGATGCTGACCTGTCTGTAGAGCTGGAATCTATCAAAGGGCAGGAGGAAGAAATTTTTGAGCGGTTTTACAGAGACCTGGCTTTTGGAACCGCTGGACTGCGCGGTATTATCGGCGCAGGGACCAACCGGATGAATATTTACACCATCCGGCGTGCGACTCAGGGACTCGCCAACTATCTGAACCAGAAATTTGAACACGCGACAGTTGCAATCTCGTACGACAGCCGGATCAAGTCCGACCTGTTCTCGAAAGAGGCGGCAGGGGTGCTCGCGGCAAATGGGATCAAGGTACATATCTACCAGGAACTGATGCCGGTCCCGACCCTTTCGTTTGCAACCCGTGAGCTGCATTGCGAGGCGGGGATTATGGTTACAGCCTCCCACAATCCCGCAAAATACAACGGTTACAAGGTTTATGGAAGCGACGGCGGACAGCTTACTGAAGTTGCAGCGGATGCGGTGCTTGCAGAAATCAATGCGCTTGACTATTTCGATGGGATCAAACGAGTCGCCTTCGAGCAGGGACTTGCGGATGGAAGTATTTCCTATATCACCAACGAACTGATTGACAGTTTCATTCAGGCGACGCTGGCTCAGCAGGTCAATCCGGGCGTCTGTGCACAGGCGGGCCTGAAGCTGGTCTATTCGCCGCTTAACGGCTCGGGCAATAAGCCGGTTCGCCGGGTACTCAAGGAGATCGGCGTGGCGGATGTTACTGTCGTCCCCGAGCAGGAGATGCCGGATGGCAACTTCCCGACCTGCCCGTTCCCCAATCCCGAAATCAAGGAGGCGCTGCAAAAGGGTCTGGAACTCTCTGAAAAGACCGGCGCCGACCTGCTTCTTGCAACCGATCCTGACTGCGATCGGGTGGGTATCGCAGTAAAGGCGGAGGACGGATACCATCTGCTGACCGGAAACCACGTCGGAGCACTTCTGTTTGACTATATCTGTCAGAACCGGATGGCAAACGGTACCATGCCGAAAGACCCGTTTGCAGTGACCACCATCGTTTCTACCAAGCTGACCAACGCGATTGGTAAAATGTATGGGGTTGAGGTCAAAAATGTCCTGACCGGCTTCAAGTACATCGGCGAGCAGATCGCGATTGCGGAAGCGGCGGGACATCCCGAGCGGTTCGTATTCGGCTTTGAGGAGAGTTATGGGTATCTCGCGGGCACCCATGTCCGAGACAAGGATGCGGTTGTCGGCTCGATGCTGATTGTCGAGATGGCCTCCTGGTACAAGCAGAAGGGGATGACCCTGATTGATGCGCTCAATGCGATCTATGAGAAATGCGGACGGTATGTTGAAAGTGTCGCGAATTTCCAGTTTGAGGGTGCACAGGGCATGAAGAAGATGGATGAGATCATGTCCACCATGCGCGGCAATCCGCCCAAGGAAATCGCTGGCTCGCCGGTATCCGAGGTGCTCGATTACCAACTCTCGACCGCAACCAGTGCGGCGGGCGTCAGCACGATTGATCTGCCCAAATCCAATGTGCTGGAGTACCGACTGGAAAACGGCTGCACTGCGATTGTCCGTCCGTCCGGCACCGAACCGAAGATCAAGCTCTACCTGTCGCTTGTTGGCAGCGGAGAAGCGGAGATCGGCGCCCGCTCGGAAGCGATTGGCAGCTCGATGAAACAGCTTTTGGGGGTCTGATCCGGCAGAGTTTGGCAGAAAAAGCGGAAATCTGAAAAAAAGACTTGCTTTCGGGATATACTTGTGGTAATATTCATATGTTACATTTATGACATCCAATATAGATGTCAGAGAGAGGTGAAACAATCATGAAACAGGGCATTCATCCGAACTACAAGGAGACTACGATTACCTGCGCCTGCGGCGAAGTGATCCATACCCGTTCGACTAAGGAGAATATCCGCGTCGAAATCTGCTCCAAGTGCCATCCGTTCTTCACCGGCCGTCAGAAGCTGGTTGATACCGGCGGGCGTGTTGACAGATTCAAAAAGCGTTTTGGCATGGATAAGTAATTTCTGCGGATCAACTGCGCAGCCGTAGCCACTACGGCTGCGTTTTTGCGTCAAAATTTACATAGTTGAAAAGAGGAAAGGGGCCTGTATATGGATCGGAAAATGACAACTTTAATCGGTCTGGTCTGCCTGCTGGCAGGGGTTATCGTCGGCTTTTTGCTCGCACCGGTCAAGAAGGGAATCTACTGCGGCAACAACAATGGAAATTCTTACGGCGGCTGGGGATACGACGATGAAGAAGAGGACGAGGACGCACTCCCGTTTTGAGGGTTCTCAATTATACGGTCCCTCCGGAGTATGATGGGCGAAAACTGCTGCATTTTCTGCGGGGAGGGGCGGGATGCTCCTATTCGCTCGTCCGGTCGCTCAAGACCTGCCCAGGCGGGATTCTCCGCAACGGGCAGCAGGTCCGTACGATTGACCGGGTGCACACTGGGGATCAGATAAAAATTACCCTGCACGATACGCCAAAGCCGCTGGAGCAGTGCAGCCTGCCGGTGGCTATCCTCTACGAGGATGACGACCTGATCGTCTACAACAAGCCATCCGGGATGGCGTGCCACCCAGTGCGCAACCTCCAGCAGGGGACGCTTGCCAATGTGTTTGCGCACCACTGCGCGGAACAGGGCATCGCGCAGACCTGCCATATCCTCAACCGGTTAGATCGGGATACGACCGGCGCAGTGCTGATCGCCCGCAATGCGTTTGCAGCTGCGGCACTGACCGGACGGGTGGAAAAGTGCTATATTGCGGTGGCCTCCGGGACTCCGGACCCTGTCTCCGGGATCATCGACCTGCCGATTGGCCAGCCCGACCGCTCCGATCCGCATCGGATGGTGTTGCCGGACGGGCAGCGCGCGGTGACAGAATATACCGTTATCGCACGCGGGGAAGGGTGCAGCGTGGTACGCTGCCGGTTACAGACCGGGCGTACACACCAGATCCGGGTGCATCTGTCGCAGATTGGATGCCCGCTGCTTGGCGACCTGCTTTATGGAGGGCCGCAGGAATGGATTGTACGTCAGGCTCTGCATTGCGCAAGCCTCTCATTTGTCCATCCGGTGGGCGGGAATCCGCTTGTGGTTGACGCGCCTTTCCCTCAAGATATGCAAAACTTATTGGATCGCTGTGAGAAATCATAGTGAAGATGCATAAAAAATCTGCATTTTGAATATTTTTTCATAAAAAAGCTTGATTTTCTCCGAAATGCATGTATAATAATGTCATCACATGCAAACAACATTCTGAAAATGTATAGAATGGTTAGGGAGGAAATTCGAAATGAAAAAGATTTTGGCAGGCATTCTTGCAATGACCATGGCGTCTTCGCTCGCAGCCTGTGGCGGCAGCAGCGCACCTTCTTCTTCGGCGGCTCCTGCATCTTCCGCAGCACCGTCCTCCTCGGCCGAGGCATCGGCCCCCGCCGAGAGCAGCTCGTCTGAAGCGTCGGACAGCACCCCGAACATCGACCGGATCAAATCCGCTGGGAAACTGGTGATGATGACCAATGCTTCGTTCCCTCCGTTCGAGTATATCGGGGACGATGGGAAGCCGGCCGGGGTTGATGTGGATGTCGCACAGGCGATCGCAGATGATCTGGGGGTTGAGCTGGAGATTCTCGACATGAACTTCGATCTTCTGATCGACTCGCTGAAAACCGACAAGGGCGACATTGCGGCAGCAGGTATGACCATCAAGCCGGAACGTGCGGAACAGGTCGACTTCTCGATCGAATATGTAAAATCTGCGCAGTATGTCATTGTCAGAGCGGGCAGCGGCGTCACCGCTGATGCGCTTGATGGCCTGACCATTGCGGTGCAGGAACTGACCACTGGTGATTTTTATGCGACCGATGAGGTTGCGGCAAAGGAAGTCCTGCGGTTCAAGAGCGGCATTGACGCTGGTGCGGCACTGTCGGCAGGCAAGTGCGACGCGGTTATCATCGACAAGCTGCCCGCCGAGTCGATTGCTGCCAACAGCAACGGTGCACTGGAGGTTCTGCCGGACTCCCTGACCGAAGAGAGCTATGCGATTGCGGTCAAGAAAGAGTGCCCGGATCTGTTGGATGCGGTGAACAAGGTGCTGGAGCAGATGGTCGCCAATGGAGAAATCGATGAGCTGGTCACAAAGCACATGACCGCAGCGTAATCAGAATGCTGGATACGACAGGCGGGGGTATTTCCGATACCTCCGCCCTGTTTTTTCCCTGAAGTTTACCGATTCACCCGCAATCGGGAGCGTTTTCCTTGCATTTAATCAATATTCATGTATAATTATGATGATACGGTTTGGAAGCGGTGCACAGAGGGGACACAGAGTCCCTTCCTTCGGACATGGAAAGGCTGGAGAAAGTGATGGCGGAATTTTTACAGACGCACTACTATAATCTGTATGTCGCGCTGATTGAGGCAGACAGATGGAAACAATACCTGGAAGGACTGGGGCGCACGCTGCTGATCGCTGCATGTGCAACTGTGATGGGTATTCTGATCGGGCTGGTCGTAGCAGTCATCAAGGTTTCGGCGGTGAACAACCGTAAATTATGGCCGCTCGAGGCGATCTGCAATCTCTATCTGACGGTAATCCGCGGCACGCCAGTGGTGGTGCAGCTCCTGATTCTGTATACTGCGGTCTTTACCTCCATGACCAACGGCACCCCGGTTGCAATCGTGGGATTTGGCCTGAATTCGGGTGCTTATGTTGCAGAAATTTTCCGCTCCGGCATCCTTTCGATCAGCCGCGGGCAGACCGAAGCGGGGCGTTCACTCGGCTTGACCTCCTGGATGACGATGCGTCTGATTGTTCTTCCGCAGGCGATCAAAAACATTCTGCCTGCCCTCTTCAACGAGTTCATTACTCTGCTGAAAGAAACTTCGGTTGCCGGCTATATCGCGGTACGTGACCTGACTAAGGTGGCGGACGGGATCAAAGGCCGGGCGTTTGTTGGGGAGCCGCTTTTCATTGCGGCGGTCATCTATCTGGTACTGGTGGTTGGCATGACCCAGATTCAGAAACAACTCGAAAGGAGGCTGGCGAAAGGTGATCGACGTTAAAAACCTGAAAAAATCCTTTCATGGGCACTGCGTCCTTCAGGGGATTGACGAGAAGATTGAAAAAGGCGAAAAGGTGGTTGTCATCGGGCCGTCTGGCTCCGGGAAATCGACCTTTCTGCGCTGCCTGAACCGGCTCGAGGAACCGACCAGCGGGGAGATCTGGTTCGATGGCGTCAATATTGTGGATAAAAAATGTGACATCAATAAGCTGCGCCAGAAGATGGGAATGGTGTTCCAGCAGTTCAACTTATTTGCGCATTTGAGCGTGCGCGAAAACATCACCCTTGCACCGGTTAAGCTGGGGCTGATGACACAGGCGGAGGCGGATCAAAAAGCGATGCAGCTTCTGAACCGGATTGGACTGGCGGAAAAAGCCAATTCCTATCCGAACCAGCTTTCGGGAGGCCAGCAGCAGCGGATCGCGATTGTGCGGGCGTTGGCGATGAACCCAGAGGTCATGCTGTTTGATGAGCCGACCTCCGCGCTCGACCCGGAGATGGTTGGCGAGGTGTTGGAGCTGATGAAGCAGCTTGCGTCTGAGGGAATGACCATGGTCGTCGTCACCCATGAGATGGGATTTGCGCGTGAGGTGGGAACCCGTGTTCTGTTTATGGATGGGGGACAGATCCTCGAGCAGAACCCTCCGGATGTCTTTTTTGGCAATCCACAGAATCCGCGCCTCAAGGATTTTCTTTCAAAAGTGCTTTGAGGAAGAACAGGGAGCCTTTTTTGATAAAAAGGCTCCTTCCTACATTTTAGAATCTTTTGGGGACGCTGTATTCTGTGGAGTGCGGTCAAATATGGAAGCCTTTGGAAACCGCATCCTTCCCAATGGCCGGCGAACCTTTCAGAGTGTAGCCGCTGAAGGCGGATTTTGAATCAAACAAAAAAATCGAGTAAAATTTGGGGACATGGAATATGTCCCTCAAGCCTGTTAAAAACCAGAATACAGGGACTGGATGGTGATTGGATGAATGTATTGTTTTTCGGGGATGTTGTGGGGCAGGCGGGATGTGAGCGTCTGCGCCGGGAACTTCCGCGTCTGAAACAGGTCTGCCAGGCGGGGGTGGTGGTTGCGAATGGAGAAAATTCAGCAGAGGGAAACGGGATTCTTCCGCATAGTGCACGCCATCTGTTCGACAGCGGCGTTGATATCATTACGACCGGAAACCACAGCCTGCGCCGGCGGGAGATATACGATCTGCTGGAGGAGCAGACCGGCGTGCTTCGTCCGGCAAACTACCACCCTTCCGCGCCTGGTTCAGGGGTGTTCCTCTACGATCATCCCGCTTTTTCCCTCTGTGTTATCAATCTGCAGGGAAGGGTTTATATGGAACCGGTGCACCAAAGTCCATTTGATGCAGTCGATCTCCTTTTGAAGCAGATCGACTGCCCAAATATTCTGGTAGATTTTCATGCGGAAGCGACCGCCGAAAAGCTGGCAATGGGATACTATCTGGATGGCCGCGTTTCAGCGGTAGTTGGCACCCATACGCATGTTCAGACCGCAGATGAGCGCTTGCTTCCAAACGGGACTGCCTACATCACAGATGCAGGGATGTGCGGCGGGCGAGATTCGATCCTGGGGGTTGAACGGGAACGCGCGATTGAAAAACTCCGCACCGGCCTGCCCAAGCGGTTTGCCAACGACCCTGACCGGATCGAGCTGCATGGAGTCCTGCTGCGGTTTGGGAAGGCAGGGAAGGTTGAATCAATCGAACGAATTGTGGTGCAATAGCCGTAAAGCAGCGGCCGCATCGTGACACCAAGTTGCTTGGAGATGGCGGGATATAGCCAGTGCTTTCGCTATGATCACGAGATTTTACGGGATACTTTCCAAATCTTCATTGAAAATGGAACCTTTATCGGGTATAATAGATTCTGGCAGGTAAACCGCTATTCGGTTTATTCACAGGTCCATGGACCCCAATATTGCTGTATAGATGGCTTATATGTTCCGTCTATGGGTGGGCTGCCCGATTTTGAACCAGATGGAGAACCAGATGAAACAAAGATATTATGCGCTTCTGTTGGCGGTTGCAGTCGCAGTTTCCGGTTGTGCGGTCTCCGAACCTGAACCAGAGGATATTTCTCCGGAGCAGATACCGGTGCCTGCTCCGGTTACTTCGCAGCCGGAGCAGGTGCAGCCGGTCAGTGAACTGCGGTTGGCGTACAGCGCTTCGGACTCGCTCAACCCATATAAGATGAAGACCGAACTGAACCGCCAGCTGATCCCTCTGCTTTATGACAGCCTGACACGGGTCGACCCTTCCTACCGGCCTGAAAACCGGCTTGCGGAGTCAGTGACCTATAATGGGAATATTTGTACTGTCAAGCTGCGAAGGAACATCCTTTTTTCGGATGGATCACTGTTGCAGGGGGCAGATGTGGTCTATTCGTTCCGTACGGCGGTCGCTTCAGGGCAGAGCATTGCAATGCGTTTGCAGAATGTCGAGCGATGTGAGGTCGATCAAGAAGGGAACGTCATATTTACCCTTTCTCAACCGGACGCAGATTTTGCTGCGCTGCTTTCTTTTCCAATCATCAAGGAAGGGCATGCGGATGCCGACTTCCCGACCGGAATCAGCCGGTACTATGTTTCCGGGACTTGGGGAAATACCGGTGTTATGCTTTCGGCGAACCCGCTTTATTATGGTGAGAAAGGCTCGATTGAAACAATCCGGTTGGTTTCCTCCACCGATCCGTCCGCACTGGCTTTCTCGTTGAAATCAGGGGAGATCGACCTGCATTACTCTGACTTGAGCGGCTCAGAGACAAACAATCTGTCCACTTCCGGGCGTGTGGTGTCCCAAAACCGTATGGTATTTCTTGGAATAAACGGCAGGCAGCAGGGGGTGCTGGCCGAGCCGGCGTTCCGGCGCGCGCTTGATTTGGCGCTGAACCGGGACGAGCTGGTCTCAACTGCTTATATGTCCTGCGCTGAAGTTTCCCGCTATCCGTTTCATCCATCGTTCTACCGGCTCGGAACCCTCAACCGTTCAGCGCCCCGCCAGCTTACACAGGCAGATGCCCTGCTTGACCGGCTGGGGCTGACACAGACGGATGAATATGGTTATCGGCTCGGCATTTTAGGGGAACCAATTCGGCTGCGCCTGTTGACCAACAGCGAGAACGCGGCCCGCACCGCTGCTGCAACCCTGATTGTCGAACAGCTTTCCCAGATCGGAATTCGTGTAGAGGTGGTCTCACAGTCGTTTTCCCAGTACGAGGAGAGCCTCGCCCGAGGCGGCTATGACCTGTATTTGGGAGAGGTCCGCCTGTTTGAGAATATGGATATTTCGCCGCTGATGAGCGGAGGGGCACTTGCTTATTCGGTGGGGTACAGCGAACAGCTTGAGACACTTTACGCTGCCTATAAGGGGACAGGGGAAGGGTTGGAAGCCTTTTGTGAGGCATTTGAGGCCGAATGCCTGTTTTTGCCATTGCTCTACCGTCAAGGACAAATTTCGTTTAATCGGGAATTTCAGGCAGAAATGATTGCAACAGAGCAGGATTTATTTTATAATATAGTTGAATGGTAGTTTTATACGGGTATTTGGATGATTGCCTGAAAAATCGTCCTGTTTTCAAACTGCTATAGAACCAAGCACTTCCAGCAAAATTGTTTGATTAGAAACGGAAAGAAAAGGGGGACTCAAGATTTGGTCAGCATAGAAAATCAGTATGGAAAAATAGAAATTTCCCAGGAGTATTTCTCTAACCTGGTAGGCAAGGCGGCTTCCGAGTGTTTTGGAGTGGCTGGGATGGTCGGTACTGCGGCGCAGGGACTTCGCTCGGCAATCGCTGGCAGACAGACGCAGGATACCGGTGTCCGTGTGCGCGCTTCGGGCGGCGGCCTGGTGATTGATCTGCACATCACCGTTGTTTATGGGGTGAACATTTCTGCGATTGTCAAAAGCATTGTCAATAAGGTGCGTTATACCGTCGAACAGGCAACCAATCTGGACGTGTCAAAAGTCAATGTTTTTGTCGACGCGATGAAGACCGAGGGCGTCTGATGCATCCTTTCTGAACCGATAATACTGGATATATGGGGGTCAAACATTGTGATTACAGGACAGATGCTCAGGGACGCGTTTATCTCGGGAGCAAACCACATCACGAACAAACGGCAGGCAGTAGATGCATTGAACGTTTTCCCGGTGCCGGACGGCGATACCGGAACCAATATGTCGATGACCGCGTCGGCGGCAAAACGGGAGCTGATCCGGCTCCCGGACGGATCGGATGTCTCCAAGGCGGCGGATGTCTGCGCATCTGCGCTCCTGCGGGGAGCGCGCGGGAATTCCGGCGTGATCCTTTCGCTGCTTTTCCGTGGATTTTCCCGCGGGCTGAAAGATCAGAAACAGGCGGATGCGGAGCATCTCGTGGCGGCTCTCGAAAAGGGCGTGGAGGCAGCTTATAAGGCGGTAATGAAGCCGACCGAAGGGACGATTCTCACGGTTGCCCGTCTGGCGGCCGTTGCGGCGCGGGAGGTACTCACCGACGAGGTTACCCCCGCCGAGATCTGGAGGGTAGTGGTTTCTGCGGCACAGGAAGCGCTGGACCAAACCCCCGAGCTGCTGCCGGTTCTCAAAAAGGCAGGCGTGGTCGATGCGGGCGGACAGGGCCTGCTGGTGATCTTCCAGGGGATGGCGTCGGTATTCGACGGCAACGGGATCATAGAGCTTGCCGAAGAGAGCGCGAAAAACGACTCGGATTCGATACACCCGGATAAAAACGCAGCAGGGGAGTACGAAGGAGAAATCACCTTCACCTATTGCACCGAGTTTATCATTTTGAAAAAGGAGCGGACAGTAGACCCGCAGCCGCTGCGCACCTATCTTGAGACGATTGGTGACTGCGTTGTAGTGGTTGACGATGATGAGATCATCAAGACCCATGTGCATACCGACAATCCGGGCCTTGCCCTTCAGAAAGCGCTTGAAAATGGACAGCTCACCAATATGAAGATTGAAAATATGCGGGAGCAGTTTGAAAACCAGAAGAAAAAGATCGTGGAACCGGTTTCAGACCAGGGGTTCCGGTATGCGGTGGTCGATCCCTCACGGGAATATGGGTTTGTTGCAGTTGCGGCAGGCAAGGGGATGCACCAGCTTTTCGAGGATCTCGGAGCGGATAACATCGTCTCGGGCGGTCAGACGATGAATCCGTCGACCGACGACATCCTTTCGGCGGTGCACGCGACCCCGGCAAAAACAGTGTTCGTGCTGCCCAACAACAAGAACATCATTATGGCAGCGGAGCAGGCGACCAAGCTCGCGGATCGGAATGTGGTGGTGCTGCAGACCCGGACGATCCCGCAGGGATTGGCGGCAATGCTCGCGTTCGATGCAGATGCAGATGTCAAGTCCAACCAGCTCACCATGCAGAAAGCGTATGAACGGGTTGGGACCGGGCAGATTACCTTTGCAGCTCGGGACAGTGATTTTGATGGGCATAAAATCAAGGAAGGCGAACTGCTTGCATTGGAAAACGGGAAGCTGGCTTTCACCGAGCACGACCTGACCAAGGCGGTTGTCCGTCTGACCAAGTCTTTGGTGCGCCGGGACAGCAGCTTTGTGACCCTGTTATTTGGCGAAGACGTGATTGAAGAGGAAGCCGAGGCAGTCTACCGCGCGGTAAGCGCGAAGATGCCGGAGGATGTGGAGGTTGCGCTCATCAATGGCGGACAGCCGGTTTACTACTTTGTGATTTCGGTCGAATAAAAAATCCCCCGCTGCAACACAGCGGGGGATTTTTAAATCAGTCAGCGTTGATTTTTTCCAGCAGATCGTTTCGTTCTTTCCATAGCTTGTCGGAAAGGTCCACATAGTAGCGGTGCGGGTGCTCGAACCGTTTGACCTCATCCCAAAGAGTCTCCATCTGAGCGGCGCAATACTGCTTAATCTGTTCCAGCGTGGGCGAATGATAGATACATTTACCGCGCTCGAACACCTGCACCAACAGGCACTCGGCTCGGAAATTGCTGATCGTCTTTTTCTTCCAGGTTGCAACCGGGTCAAAGATGGTAACCGGGCGGGTATCGTCCACGGTTTCATCGTGCATGGTGACATAGTCGGCGATTGCGCGCCCGGTATCCCGGTTATAGAACCGGTAGAGATTTTTGAAACAAGGGGTGGTGATCTTCTCGATGCTCTCGCTCACCTTGATCTTTGGAACGAGGGTCCCGTTCTGCTCGACCGCAACCAGCTTATAGACCCCCCCAAACACAGGATCGGATTTGCTGGTAATCAGGTTTTCGCCTACGCCAAACAGGTCAAGCTGCGCACCCTGAACCAGAAGGTCCCGGATCAGATATTCGTCGAGCGAGTTGGATGCCATGATCTTGCAGTCTGGATACCCTGCATCATCTAGCATTTTCCGGGCCTTTTTCGATAGATAGGCAATGTCTCCGCTGTCGATCCGGATCGCTTTGGGCCGAAATCCCAGCGGCTTGAGCACCTCGTTGGCTACCCGGATGGTATTGGGGACGCCGGATTTCAGTACATTATAGGTATCGACCAGAAAAACGCTGTTGTCCGGGTAGAGCTCGGCATAATTTTTAAAGGCTTCATATTCGCTGTCGAACACCTGAACCCAGCTATGTGCCATCGTGCCGACTGCTGGGATTCCATACTCACGGTCGGCAATGACGCAGGCGGTCGAGGAGCATCCGCCAATGTAGGTTGCGCGCGCGCCAAGAATCGCTGCATCGTAGCTCTGCGCCCGGCGTGAGCCAAATTCGGAGACCGGCCGACCGGCCGCTGCGCGCGCAATGCGGTTCGCTTTGGTAGCCACCAGGGATTGATGGTTGATGGTGAGCAGGACCATCGTTTCGACGAGCTGTGCCTGAATGATCGGGCCGCGCACGATCACAACCGGCTCATATGGGAAGATCGGCGTACCCTCCCGCATCGACCAGATGTCGCACTGGAACGAAAAATGCTTCAGATAGTCAAGAAACGCTTCGCTGAACTGACCTTTCGACCGAAGATAGTCAATATCATCTGACGTGAAGCTGAGATTTTGCAGGTATTCAATCAGCTGCTCCAGCCCTGCGAAAATCGCAAAGCCGCCATCATCCGGAATCCGGCGGAAGAACATATCGAATACGGCCTCCCGATCCTGAAATCCGTGTTGGAAATAACCGTTTGACATGGTAATTTCATAAAAATCGGTAAGCATGGTCAGATTTCGTTTCATGTCGATGGACATTGTTCACACTTCCTTACATGTTTTGGCGATATATCAATATCCGCCTGTTATTCTCGGGAAACGGATTGCTTCTTTCGGTGCTGCGTTCTTTTGCGCAGACTTTTAAAGACAGTTTACACCTTTTTTCTGAAAATGGCAACAAATTTATGCGAGTTTCCCAGGGCAACAGCATTTGAAATTTTGCCAAAAAGAGATATAATCAGGAATATGGAATTAAAAAGATTAAAAT